>CAZIEQ010000307.1:0-2720 GCA_964538725.1 uncultured Acidimicrobiia bacterium
ACCGTCAAAACCCTGGAGAGGGTCACTCCAGAGGGAACCGCCGCCGCTATGCAGCTACGATTCACAGAGAACACTGACTTCCGTAGGACGTTCACTTGGAACGACGCTAGCGGCAACCTGCAGACTGCGACTGACGGGTACATGCAAGCACAAGATTCTCTTGGTGCCACGGTGTTGGATATTCGTTGGTACGCAACAGCTCCTGACGAGCCTACGACCATCGCCCTTGTGCCAGCAGACAGGCGCGGCTACATATCTCCATCGGTAGACGCCACTGCCACCATAGACTTCCACATTTCAGACGCCAACGACATTGTGGCAGGTACCTATACTTACGACATCTTCCTTAAGGACGGCGCAGGCGACTGGGACGTGCTGGTAAAGGGGTCTTTGATCGTGGATGCAGCGACTTCGTCACCTCCCGTGTAGGTACTTTTTTAGTGCTACGCTTGTACCTAGTTCTCGGTCTTCTATAAGGAGTCACTTCTCATGGCCATCATCTCCACTGACATCAAGCTCAAGCACAGCGTGGTCACTGGCGCCGCTGGCAACTCCACCACCGGCACCGGTGCCGGGTCACTCGGCAAGTACATCTCGACCACTGAGCACACTGGCGCAGCCAACGACATCTTCGACGACGTGACCGGCGCCGAAAACGCTGCATCAGATGTCGAGTATCGGTGCTTCTTCATGCACAACGCCCACGCCACGCTGACATTGACGAACGCTGTTGTGTGGATCGCCTCGGAGACGGCAGGCGGCACGGTACTAGCTATTTCGGTGGACACCACAGCAGCCTCGGCAATCGGATCTGCTACTGCACAGGCCAAGGAGGTCGCCAATGAGAGCACGGCTCCTGCCACTCAGACCTTCACTTCACCCACTACTCGTGCCACTGGACTCGCTCTTGGCGATATCGCCCCCGGCACCTGCAAAGCTATCTGGATTCGTCGCACGGCCGCTAACACCGGTGCCGTGGCCAACGACGGTGGCACGCTTACGGTCGGCGGCGACACAGCCGCCTAATATCTATGAGATAGGCCCAGACCGGTGACCATCTCCAATCACTACACGGCGGCGACTACCGCTAGCTCCACAGAGGTTACGTCGCTGTCGTTCACGACGGCGGCGACAGCGTGCCCGGTTGGCGGCGATGACGTTGTAGCGATCGTTGGTTGTGCAACCAAAGATCAGCCGATTATTTCGGCGACGTGGGGCGGCGTTGCGATGACCGCCGAAAACGAGCAAGGAACCGGGCCGTACTGTCGCCAGTTCCGGTTGGTGAACCCGGCCAGAGGCGCACAGTCGGTGGTCGTGACGTTCGCAGGGTCCGCCCAGTTTGTTGGAGCGGTCGCATACTCGGTTGCGGGTGTGGATCAGGTCGCACCGGAGGATGCGGTAGCGGTAGGGGCTAATAGCTCATCTGTAGGCATCACGACGGTGACGGACGGTGCCCGAGTCGTTGACGTTGTGCGGGGCGCTGTCGAGGCTGCCATCTCCCCCGGTACAGGCCAGACACAGATAGCGGTCGTGACCGGCGACTCGATCGACACCGGCGCATCGTTCAAGGACATGGCGACCGCTGGTGCTACGACGATGTCGTGGACGAACGGGGTCTGTGTCTCGGCGATGGCGTTGAAACCGTCCCCTATCACTTCGGCGTTCACGAAGTTCGGTTACGGAACCACGGCGCTGACCGCCCCGACCCCGGCCGGGACCGGCGGCGCTCTGGTCGCTGTCGGCTTCAGCGGAGGCGGGTTCACCCCGGACACTGCCGGGGATTGGACGTTGATCGGCGAGCAGATCGACAACGAAGGTTCAATCCGCATCAAAGCCTACGTGGCGACAACAGCGACCCCGGATATGGGGTTCACTGTTACCGGCAACGACCCTCCCGGTGTTTGCACGATCCGAGACACCGCCGCCGATGTGGGAGCAACGGTTCAGTGGGCGGGCGACAAGATCGCTGGTGCCACCCCGGTCAATCAGCCCGACATCACCACGGCCAATGACGGCAACGCAATCCTGATCCTGTCGGAGCAGGCCAGCGCGACCCGCACGTTCTCCCGGTCGAGCGACGTCGGGTTCAAAGAACTATTCGACGGCGAAGTTTCGACCACCGGATGGTGGGGGATGTCAGCCGCGATCGCATCCGTTCCGGTTCTCCCCGGCGGCGCAACGTTCGACGCTGGCACGGTCACCTCTACTACCGGCTGGGTTTGGGGCAACCTCGCCACGATGATTATCCCCACCTCCACAGGCGGTGGGGGAGGTACTGACGCTACAGCGGCCCCGGCGGCGATCGCCCCAACAGTCACGGTGTCAGCGTCCGCCACGGGCACGACGAGTGCGACGGCCACGCCGGTAGCGATCCAACCGAATGTGACGGTTGATGCGTCTGCGACGGCATCGGTTGACGGGACGGGTTCGCCCGCGGCGATTCAACCTGCGGTCACGGTTTCGGCGTCAGCGACGGGAACGACTGATGGAACGGCTTCTCCTGCGGCTATTGCTCCGACTGTTGCGGTCTCGGCTTCTGCTACGGGCACGACTGACGCGACGGCTTCTCCGGCGGCTATTCAACCTGGTGTTGCGGTTTCGGCGTCTGCGTCGGGCACGACGGATGCGGTAGCGGCTCCGGCGGCGATCGTACCGGTTGGTGTTGTTGATGCGTCTGCGTCGGGGAAGGCCTGGGGGGTGGGGGGGGCGCTCCCCTGCGC
>CAZIEQ010000308.1:0-2708 GCA_964538725.1 uncultured Acidimicrobiia bacterium
TTCGACAGCACGGCGTCCCTTGCTGCCTGGTAGCGCCCGAGTCTGCCCTGCCACTCCGCGCGGCGGCGATCCAGCGCCGCCAGCCGCTCGGCAGCCTCGGAGGCGCAATGACGCGCGCGGGCCGCCAAGACGACTCCGCACCTACGGGACCGACCGGGCCTGCCGGTCCGCAGGGCTCCACCGGGCTGCAGGGCGACCCCGGGCCGGACGGCGTCCAGGGCCCCGCCGGCGACCTGGGTGCCGCCGGTTCCAAGGTCGCCGGTGTATGCCCACCCGGCGCCCATGTGGTCGGCGTCGACCATGAGAACGAGGTGTTCTGCTCGGCGGCCGCCGGCAGCAACTTCGTAGACGCGGGAGGCAACGAGTCGTCGCTGGTCCTCGACGTCAAAGGCAATCCGATGATCGCCTACAGCGGCTTCGGCGGGGACCTGGGCTACGTCCACTGCGGCAACCCCAACTGCTCCTACGGCAACACCTACCACACGTTGGACTCGGCGGGCACCGTCGGCGGCTACCCGTCGCTGGCCCTCGATACATCCGGCAACCCGGTCATCTCCTACTACGACGCCACCAACGCCCGGTTGAAACTGGCCACCTGCACCGGCCCGGACTGCGCAGGGTGGAGCACCGGCGTCGTAGATGGCTTCAGCCAGGGCCACACGTCGATGGTCCTCGACGCCTTCGGATATCCGGTGATCAGCCACTACACCGGGGATCTGATGCTGGCCCATTGCGGCACCGCCGACTGCTCGTCGGGCAACACGCTGGTCACCGTCGACGGCACCGCCACCGTCGGCTGGTACAACTCGATCGCCCTCGACGGCTCCGGCTTCCCCGTCATCAGCTACTACGACTTCACCAACGGCGACCTCAAGCTGGTGCATTGCGGCGACGCCGACTGCTCGTCGGGCAACACGCTGGCCGCTGTCGACTCGGCAGGCGACGTGGGCAGTGACACGTCGCTGGTCCTCGACGCCTCCGGCTATCCGGTGATCAGCTACATCGACGTCGACAATCAGGATCTCAAGCTGGTGCATTGCGGCAGCTCCGACTGCACATCGGGAAACACCGTCACCACCGTCGACACCACCGGCACCTGGGCGTCGTTCACCTCGCTGGTCCTCGACGCGGCGGGCAATCCGGTGATCGCCTACCGGGCTTCCACCGTGCTGCGGCTGGCCGTATGCGGAAACCCCACCTGCAGCTCCGGCAACAGGTTCATCGACGTCGCCTCCGGCTACTCCCATCCGTCGCTGCTGCTGGACACGGTCGGCAACGCCGTCGTCAGTCACTACCGCTACGGCATCTACGACGACCTGGAACTGGCAAGGGCGTCGCTGTGAGAGGGCGCATCGTCCTCCTCGGCGTTGTGCTGGCGGTGACGATGCCGGCGGCGGTGATGGCGAGCCACGGCAGCTTCGGTGACGTCGGCGACGGCCACACCTTCTTCGCCGACATCGAATGGCTGGCCGCTGCCGACGTCACCCGGGGCTGCAACCCGCCGGCCAACGACATGTTCTGCCCCGACGGGGTGGTGACCCGCAAACAGATGGCGGCCTTCCTGCACCGCCTGGCCACCAACCGGGTGGTCGACGCCGCCTCCGTCGGCGGCCTCGACGCCGCCGCTCTCGGCGGACCCGCCGGGCCGCAGGGCCCCCAAGGGCCGGAAGGGCCGCAAGGCCCCGAAGGACCGCAAGGCGACACCGGACCGGCCGGTGTGCAGGGACCGGACGGTGTGCAAGGCCCCACCGGACCGCAAGGTCCCGACGGACCGCAAGGCCCCCAAGGCCCCCAGGGATCCGAAGGCCCCGCCGCCGCCACCGTCACCGGAGTGTGCCCTCCGGGAACCGACCTGGTCGGCTTCTACGACGACGGGATGCTGTTCTGCTCATCCCCGGTCGGGTCGGTGGTCGTCGACTCGGCCAACTCGACGGGGGAGTCGACCTCCATCGTGCTCGACGCGGTGGGCAATCCGGTCATCAGCTATCAGGAGGTCACCAACCGGGATCTGAAGCTGGCCCACTGCGGCGACCCCAACTGCTCCGCCGGCAACTCGGTGGTCACCGTCGCCTCCGCCGGGGCGGTCGGGTTCGACACCTCACTGGCGCTGGACGCTTCAGGCTTTCCGGTGATCAGCTACCACGACAACACCAACATCGATCTCATGGTGGCCCACTGCGGCGACCCCAACTGCACTTCGGGAAACACCGCCAGCACCGTCGACATCACCGGCGGGCAGTTCAGCTCGCTGATGCTCGACGCCTCCGGCTATCCGGTGATCGCCTACTACAACAGCTCCGCCGACCTCAAGGTGACTCACTGCACCGACGTCGACTGCACCGGGTGGAACCGGGCGACGGTCGACTCGGCGGGTGACGTCGGCTCCTACGCCTCCCTCGAGCTGGACGCCGCCGGCAATCCGGTGGTCAGCTACTACGACGCCACCGCAGGCGACCTCAAGCTGGCCCATTGCGGCGACCCCGACTGCACGTCGGCCAACGTCACCACCGTCGACTCCGCCGGTGATGTCGGCCTGTACACGTCGCTGGCCCTCGACGCCGCCGGCAATCCGATCATCGCCTACCTGGACAACGCCAACACCGACCTGCGGCTGGGGCGCTGCGGCGACCCCGACCGGTCGGTCGCCCACACCTACACCCCCGTCCGCTCGGCAGGGGTGGGGGGGGCCCCCCGGGCCGCCGCGCCTG
>CAZIEQ010000309.1:0-2687 GCA_964538725.1 uncultured Acidimicrobiia bacterium
CGCCCCCCCGGGGGCGAGCGGCCGCCCGGCGGCGGCAAACCGCGATGAGGTGCGTGTGGTCGGGAGGGGTTGAACGAGCCGGTACTGCCCAGGCCCGTCGCCCGGCGCCGGCGTCAGCCCGGCGAGCCTAGGAACGCGTCCTGCCGGCCGACAAGGTGGCCTCGCGCGCGTGGTACGACGACCTCACCAGAGGTCCCGCCTCGACATGAGGAATCCCCCGGGAACGGCCCACCTCGGCGTACTCGCGGAAGGTATCGGGATGTACGTAACGCGTAATGGGCCGGTGCCGCGGTGAGGGCCGCAGATACTGGCCGATGGTGACGATATCGACGCCGACGGCTGCCAGGTCGCTCAAGGCACCGTGAACTTCGTCGTCCGACTCCCCCATTCCCACGATGAGACCGGATTTGACGGTGCCACCGGGATGGATCGCTTTCGCCCGAGCGAGAAGGGCCAGGGAGCGCCCATAGCTGGCGGCGGTGCGAACATCCCGCTGCAATCGAAGAACGGTCTCGGTGTTGTGGTTGAGCACGTCGGGGCCGGCATCCATGACGGTTTGCAGCGCCTCCCAGTCACCCTTGAAATCGGGGATCAGCACTTCCACGGCACAGTCTGGGAGCCGGCGGCGTATCTCGCGAATAGTGGCAGCGAAAATGGAGGCGCCTCCGTCTTCGAGGTCGTCGCGGTTGACCGAGGTGAGCACCGCATGTTCCAGGCCCATCTTCTCCACCGCCGCGGCCGCCCGGAACGGCTCCATCGGGTCCACATCACCGGGACGTCCGGTGGCAACGTCGCAGAAGCTGCACGCCCTGGTGCACACATCTCCGAGCAGCATGAGGGTTGCGGTACCCGCACCCCAGCACTCGTAGATGTTGGGGCAGGCCGCCTCCTGGCACACCGTGTTGAGCTGCAGATCATCCATGAGCCCTTTGAGCTGCCGGTAACCATCACCGAGGTTGGCGGTGACCTTCATCCACGGTGGCCGCTCCGGCTCGCCTGTCAGCCGGCCCTTGGAGACCGGGACGTGTTCGCTGCGCTCCTGGGCACTGAAGGCTCCGGCGGCAATGCGGGTGTCGACGTCGTAATCGCCCGATGCCCCCCGGGTGAATGCGCCCATTTGGGTCTCCACGGCGGCATAGCCGAACGTGGCTGCGAAGCAAGGAACCAGCGCTTTCACCACCTCCTCCACGCTGAACGGTCGGCCCGCCAGCTCGCGCATCGAGGTGACGGGGCGGTGCAGGCCGCACGGGTTGATCATGGCAAAGTAGGCCGGGTCGGGATCGACGTTGAGGGCGAAGCCGTGGGTCGTGACCCGGCGCGACACGTGGACTCCGATGGCGCCAACCTTGCCCCGGGAAGTCCAAACCCCTGTGTAGCCATCTTCGGCCCAAGCTTCGATTCCGAACCCGGCGAGAGTGGCGATGAGGGCCTGTTCCATGCGGCGTACATGGCCGACGACATCTGGGGGGGCGTCGAGCTCGACGATGGGGTAGCCGACGATCTGGCCGGGGCCGTGATAGGTGATGTCGCCACCCCGGTCGACTGCCAGCAGCTCCGCTCCCGCGTCCGCCAATTCGGAGGGGCCGACGAGGAGGTTGCTTTCGTCGCCGTTACGTCCGATGGTGAACACGTGGGGATGTTCCAGCAGCAGCAGGTAGTCATCGGCGGAACGACCCGAACGCCTGCCATCCGCCAGTGCCCGCTGCAGATCCCATGCCTCGCGATAGGCCAGCCTGCCCAGCCATCGCACCCGCAGCGTCACGCCAGTTCCCGCTCCCAGTCCCATGACTCCAGGTTTTCTTTGATACGCCGCAGGAACTGCACAGCCGTCGAGCCGTCAAAAGCACGGTGATCCCAGCTCATTCCCAGGTATCCGATGTGGTGGACGGCAATGGCGTCGGAGCCGTCGCTGTCGGTTACCACGGTGGGACGTTTGACGACTGTGTCGGTGGAGAGAATTCCCGTGTTGGGGACGTTGATGATGGGAACCGAGACGAATGATCCGTATGGACCCGGGTTCGTGATGGTGAACGTGCTGGCGGAAACGTCGTCCGGCTCAAGCGAGCCGCTACGCGCCTTGTCGGCCACCGCTCTCGCCGCCCTCGCGATGCCCTTCAGCCGAAGCCCGTCGGCACCTCGGATCGTGGTGACGATAAGGCCTCGGCGGTCGACGTCGACTGCAATGCCGAGGTCGACAGAGGGGTGGTAGGTGGCGGTGGCGGATTCGAGGTCGAAAGAGCTGTTGACCACGGGGAACGCGGCGAGAGCATCCACCGTCGCTCGAGCAATGAACGGCAGGTAGGTGAGGGAGAATCCTTCCTTCTGCGCGAACTCGTCCCGGTGCGCCTGCCGGACCCGCGCCACCGCCTCGTAGTCGACCTCCACCGACGTGAACACGTGGGCCGCGGTCTGTCTGGAGGCAACCATGTTCTCCGCGATGCGGATCCGCAACCGGTCGAGGGGCACGGTCTCGGTGTCGGCGGGGGCGGCGGCCGATGGCGTGGCAGGCGCCGGCGCCGCCTGCGGTGTCTCCGGTGCTTGTGGAGCCGCCCGGGCGGGCGTGGCAGCGGCTTGACGCGCCGCGGCGTCGACTGCCGCCATCACGTCGTTGCGCGTGATCCGCCCGTCCTTGCCTGGTCCGGTGATCAGGGGGCTGTCGATCTCATGCTCTGCCGCGCGCATCAGCG
>CAZIEQ010000310.1:0-2666 GCA_964538725.1 uncultured Acidimicrobiia bacterium
TGATCGACGATCTAGCTGTGGCGGAGTGTGTGCGAAAGTGAGCTCCCACACGCCGCGCCGCAGCTCGCCGCGCTCAACGCCCTTGAGGGCGGTTATACGAAGTGCCTCCTGCCACACCTCGGTGGCGCTGGGGTTGTAGCCGCCGCGGACGTTGCCGCCGATGTCGGCCTGATGGCCTTTGGTAGCCGCCCACCCGACGAGAGCGCCGTCGTAGAAGATGGGCTTGAAGGCGGCGACATCGTTGTTCTGATTGCCGAGTGAGAACACGTCGTTGTGGAAGAAGACATCGCCGGGATACACGTTGCCGGCGAACTTGTCGGCGATGTGGGCGCACACCGGACCGAGCGAGAAGCTGAGGATCGGCAGATTCTCGGTCTGTTCCAACATGCGGCCGCGAGCGTCGTAGAGCCCGGTGACGAAGTCCTTGGCCTCACACAGGATCGGCGACCGGGTGGTCTGTTCCATGCTGATGCTCATCTCGTCGGTAAAGGCCTTCAACGCCCGTCCGATGATCGACACCAACACTTTGTCGATCTCAGGTACACCCATCGTCATTCGCCTTTCACGCTCAGCAGGCAGCTTCTGTGGTCATCGACACGCGCCCGGTAGGAAGCGCTGACAAAGACCGTCGTGTCGGCACGTTCGATGAGAGCGGGACCGTCGATCAGGTTGCCCGGCTGGAGCACATGCCCGTCGTAGACGGGGATCTCGATGAAACCGTCGTTCTCGGGTACGAAGGCCGCCCTGATGCCCTTGAGGGCAGCGCCGGGGTCTTCGCCGCCGGGGGGCAACGTGGCCGGCCGGGGCTTCTCGGTGCGGCCGACGGCGCGCACTCGCAGGTTTATCAGCTCCAGTTCTGTGCCTTCCTCCCCCAGGTCATAGCCGTACAGGCGGTTGTGTTCACGGTGGAATGCCGCCGCCAGCGGCTCCAGTTCTCCCCGGGTGATAGCTCCCTGAGGAACCGGCACCGTGACCTCGTGATACTGCTTCACATAGCGCAGATCGGCTTCGATGCGATGCTCGATCTTGTCGGGGGCGATCCCTTCGGCGGCCAGCTGGACATCGCCGCGCCCCGTCATCTCCTCGACGAGCTGCTGCAAATGGTCAACGTCGAGGTCGCCGAAACGGCACACATAGGAACGGACATAGTCGTGTCCCAGGTCGCTCAGCAACATGCCGGCGGCGCATAGAACCGACGCCGTGTACGGCACCAGGATGGTGGGAATCTCCAGGTCGGCGGCGATCATGCAGGCATGCAGCGAGCCGGCTCCGCCGGCGACGACGAGGGGAAAGTCGCGGGGGTCGACCCCCCGCTCGACGGTGACCTCACGGACACCGTGGGCCATGTTGGTGTTGATGACCCGGTACATTCCCGCCGCCGCCTCCTCCACTGTCGCCTCGAGCGGATGAGCAACGTGTTCGGCAACCGCCTTCCTCGCCAGTTCGGGTTGCAGCGGCATGGCGCCCCCGGCGAAGAATCCGGGGTCGAGGTATCCGAGGACCAGGTTGGCGTCGGTGCATGTGGGCTGCTCACCACCGCGTCCGTAGCAGGCAGGCCCGGGAGCTGCCCCCGCAGACTGCGGTCCCATTCGCAGCAGCCCTCCCTCGTCGATCCAGCCGATGCTGCCTCCACCGGCCCCGATGGTGGTGATGGCCAGCATGGGGACCGCTATCCGCAGCCGGTCGATGTCGCTTTCGTTGTACATGGCTGCCTTGCCTCCCCGCACCAGGGAGGCGTCGAAGCTGGTGCCGCCCATGTCGACGAGGATGCAGTCATCACTGCCGTGGATCTTGGTGTGGGCCACAGCGGCTTCCGGCCCGCCGGCGGGACCGGATAGCAGGGTGGTGACGGGACGTTCCAGCACCGCAGACGGCAAGGCAACCCCCCCATTGGACTGCATGACCAGCAGCACTCCGTCGAAACCGACCTCACCGAGTTTGGTGGTGAGACTCTCGAGGTAGTCGCGCAGGATGGGCCCAACGTATGCGTTGAGGACCGTCGTCGACACCCGGTTGTAGAAGCGCACTGTGGGCAGCACCGTGGATGAGACGCTCAGATAGGCGTCGGGCAAGGCGGCCGCAACCGTTTCGGCCGCGGCCTGCTCGTGTGCCCGGTTGGCGAACGAGTTCATGAAACATACAGCCACCGCGTCGACGTTCTCGGCTGCGAACAGCGCCGCCCCTTCTGCAACGTCTTCGATGTGGAGCGGTGTGATCTCATCTCCCTTGTAGTCCAGCCGCTCACGCACCGGCACCCGCAGCGCCCGCCGCACCAGCGGGGCAACGTTTTGGAAGCGGTTGTTGTACTGCTCTTCGCGGACGCCGCGGCGCATCTCGAGTGTGTCCCGAAAGCCTTCTGTGGTGAGCAGGCCGGTCTTGGCTCCGCCGCGGGTCAGCGTCGCGTTGGTGGTGACGGTGGTCCCGTGCACGATCGTGGTCACCCCGGCAATGAGATTCTCCATGGCAACACCCATGTCGTCGGCGATCTGTCCCAAGCCGTCGAGCACACCCACCGACGGGTCGTCCGGTGTGGACAATGTCTTCGATGTGGTGACGGCTCCGTCGGAGGACCACAGAAAGAAGTCGGTGAAGGTGCCACCGACATCGACGCCGATCTTGTAGCTCCTGAACTGGTCACCTCGGCGAGACGGTTCTGGACTAAGGCG
>CAZIEQ010000311.1:0-2661 GCA_964538725.1 uncultured Acidimicrobiia bacterium
CGATGATCTCGAGCCGGACCTGCGCGCCCGCCTCGAGCTCTTCCGAGACGATGAGCTTTTCGAGTTTCCTATAAACAGCCTGCGCAAAGCGGGGGTGGTCAACTTCGCCCGCGCCGTACACGTCACGTACAGCACCCGCGAGCGCCAGTCCGCCCCGGGCGCTGCCCTCGGGCCCGAAGGCGACCCGGCGGCGGCCCTCCAACTGGTAGGTGCTGATCAGTGTGGGGCGGCGCGGCCACCCGTCGGCCAGCGTGCCGATGCGCCTTCGTATCCACGCTGCGAGCCCCGACGTGTCGTACCGGGCGGGGCTGCCGAGAAGCATGCGGATGTCGCCGCGACGCAAACCGGGAACGAATCCGTGGCGCAGCCACCTGACGACTCCGCCGGGACGGTGCGGCCGGTAGAGGTCGTCGTGGAGGCGGCGGGCGTAGTCCTTGCGGCTGGGGGCATTCCCGACGAGGCCGTGTGTCGAGATGGCATCCCCTCGGGCGAGTGCGGCAACGACCGAACCGCAGGAGGTACCGACGATCACATCTGCGTCGCGCGCCTTCCACCCGGTCGCCATCTCCACTGCGAGGAGAACGCCAAAGTGGAACGCGGCTCCGGTGATACCACCACCACCCAGGACGAGACCCACTTTCGCCATCGAGCCCAGCCTAGAAAGCAGCGGATAGGGTCCCGATCAGTGCGAGTGTCAGTTGTTCCCGCGGGTCCCCGACGGATGCGGCTCCTCCGTCTGTCTGCAGGATGGACGGCCGCGGGCGGCGGTGAACTGTCGGAGCAGGCCTTGTTTGACCTGGCAGCGGACCGTTCCGGACGGATGCTGCTGGAGATCGGGTCCGGGCGCACCGTTGCCGGCCTGTGCTACGCGGCGCCTCGGCGCCGCTGGAGCGGTACCACCGTCGAGATCGCCGCTTCGGCAGATGCCGACCGGGCAATGCTGGTTCGCCTCGTCGTGGATGCGATGAGAACCGAGAATGTGCCGCCGCCGCGCCACCTGTGGACTGCCACCAAGGAAGAGGCGCAGGCGGCGCGGGCGTGTGGAATGCGCACCGGACGCAGGCTGCTGCGGGTGGCAAGGCAACTGCCTGTGGAGGTGTCCGCAGAGCTGCCGTCGGGTATCGATCTGAGGCCTTACCTGCCGGAGATGGCATCTGCCTGGCTGGCGGCGAACAACCGCGCTTTCAGCCTGCATCCCGACAATGGCGACTGGAACCTCGACGACGTCGCCGACCGGCTCTCCCAACCATGGTTCGACGCCGCCGGGTTTCTCACCGCATGGCGGGGAAGCGACCTGGCGGCGGCCAACTGGACGAAGGTGCACCCCGAAGGGGTGGGGGAGATCTACGTGATCTTCGTCGACCCGCAGTTCCAAGGAATCCGGCTGGGCAAGGCAATCACCGTTGCCGGGCTGAGACATCTCGGTGAGGTCCGCGGATGCAGAAACGCCCATCTCTATGTCGAGGCGGACAACCGGCGCGCCCTGCAGATGTACCTTGGCCTGGGGTTCACCGAGGAAGCCGCGGCCACCGTCTACGTGGACGGCTGACCCGGGGGCCTATCCGAACTGCTGGCCGCAGGAGAAACAGGCGCGGTCGGACTCGGTTGTGTGGCCACCGCACCATGGGCAGGGAAGGTCGGCACCGACGGCTAGGGACGGGTCGGTCGATCGGATGCGGATTGGGCCTCGGGGACGGTGGCGGACAGTGCGGGTCGCCACAGCCACCACGACCGCCGAGCCGACGACGAATTCCAGCATTCGAGTCCTCTCGCGGGGAGGCGCAGGTTATCCGTTCCCGGTAGCGCCGTCGGGCATTTGTGAGCTTGCAGGCGAATCCGGCCGCGGTGACGCTGCCGCATCCGGCGTGTCTGCCGTCAGTGCGGCAGTGACTGCTCGCTGTAGCTCATCGACCAGATACGCGAGGTCGTCCAGCTTGCCGTGGATGCGGTTCTCGGCCTCCCATACCAGCATCATGCCGGCGTGGTATACGGTCCAGCGGTCTACCTGGCCTTGATCCACCGTCGAGCCGTATGCTTCGGCGAGGCCCGCCGCCGCCGCCGGGCCGGAACGCAGGCCGAACAGCCACATGGCCCGCGACAGGTCCCATTCGGGTGGAGCCAGTGTCGCCCATTCCCAATTGATCAACGTGACCAAACCATCGGCGTCGACCAGGTAGCTGTCGGGAACGGGGTTGGTGTGGGCAACCCGTGGTGAAGACGCGAATGGGGGCCGCACGGCCCGAGCCGCTTCCAACAGTTCTGCCGATATGCCGAGCCGGCCCCGGTAGCGCTCGATACGGCGAAACGTCGACACGAAGTCGACCGATACCCACGCCTGGTCGATACCGCGGGCCAGGTTGGATACGGCCTCAGGGTTGGCGTTGTGGACCGATCGCAGGATGTGCCCTGCATGACGGGCAAGGGAGGGGTTCTCCGGCAGGCTGGCGATCGTCCACTGCCCGGCGTCGTCGAAGACCGCCCAATGCAGGTCGCCTTCGGTGCCGCGGTCGAGCACGTTCGGCAAACCGTGGAAACCGCGTAGGGCATTCAGCGCGTGGCGTTCCCGCCGTTCCCGTGCCGGGGGGCCGTAAACCTTCACCACGCGTGTCTGGCTCTCGCCCCAGGTGCGGAACACCGGGTGGGCGGCAACGGCACGGCCCC
>CAZIEQ010000312.1:0-2656 GCA_964538725.1 uncultured Acidimicrobiia bacterium
TTCTGTTTTGGCGTCTGTCAGCGCCACCCCGCGGCGCTCAGCAACGCCAAAACAGGGGCCCTTCTGTTTTGGCGTCTGTCAGCGCCACCCCGCGGCGCTCAGCAACGCCAAAACAGCGGGACGGCCGCGGTTGCCCGGCAACGGCACCGGGCCTCGGTGTGTCACAATCGCCGTTGTGCAACCCGATCCGATGTCCGCGCTTCGGGAGAGTCTTGAGGCTCTGGCCGACGTTTTGGACGGTACGTCCTTCGTGCTGCCGGTGCCCGACGCGGCTGCCCGGGAGCTGGAGCGCGCCGAGCTGGTGCGGTCCATCCGCGAATACCTGCTGCCCCGGTTGCGGGATCCCGATGCCCCGGTGGTCGCTGCTCTGCTCGGGCCGACAGGAAGTGGTAAATCCACTCTGCTGAATTCGCTGGCGCAAGCGTCCATCAGCACTCCGGGGGTGGTCCGCCCTTCGACTACGACTCCAGTGGTCTGGGCCCACCGGGACCATGCCCGCCGGTACTGGTCCGAATTCGTGTCCCGGGTTCGGGAGCGAGCAGGAGCCTCCGTCGACGTCATCGTCGGAGACGACACCCTCACCCGCGATCTGACGCTCATCGACACGCCTCCCTTCGACTTCGTGTCCGTCGACAGTCGCGTTGTGTCGCAGGAAGTGCTGTCGGTGACGGATCTCTGCGTCTTCGTCACGTCTGTGCTGCGATACGCCGACGGTGATGCCTGGGACTTCATCCGGCATGCGCAGCGGCGCGGCCTTCCCATCCTGTTCGTAGTCAACCGCCTGCCACCGGCCGAGGACGAGCGGGGGGTGATCCTCAGCGACTTTGCGGCCCGCCTTGCCGAGGCCGGCCTCCTCATCGAAGCCGACGAAGCCTTGCTGTTCGCCGTCCCCGAGCAAGAGCTCGACCCTCGCACCGGTGCTCTTCCCCCCGGCAGTGTCGCCACTCTGCGCAAAGAGCTCGCCGAGTTCGCCGATGCCGAGCTGCGCCACGAATTGGTGGTGCAGGCGACGGAAGGAGCGGTCATCGAATTGGCCGACCATGCACGCCGAATCGCTGCGTTCGTCCAAGAAGAGTTGAAACGGTCCCTCGACCTGTTGGTCGCCGTCGAGGAGTCGTACACAGCGGCGGCACGCCGGCTGGTCGCCGATCTGTCGATCATCGTGGCGGAGCACGACACGGCTGCCAGGGCGTTGAAGAGGCTGGCAGCTGCGGCGACCCGCCGAGTAGGCCTGGCCGCTCAGGCGGCCGCCGAGGCTTGGACCACCGACGAAGCCGGGGGCCGGCTCCTCGAAGCCAGTGGGCGTGGGTTGTGGCGCCACGGTCCCGAGGTGCCTGATCAGGCGGAGCGTGCTATCGGAGATTGGATGGCGTCGCTGGAGCAGCTGGCCATCGACCGGGCTCCGAAACGCTTGTGGAGACGCAGCCGCCGCCGCGTGGTTGCCGCCCTCACGGCTGCAGCTCTCAACGACCTCAGCCCCAACGATTTGCTGCGCAGGCGACTCGGTGACGGAGCCGGAGGGGTGATCGCAACCGCCCGGTCGAAACTGCTCGGTGCCCTGCAAGATGTGTTCGCCGCAGACGCCGGCCGCTTCGCCTCCACGCTGGGTGACGTCGCGAACCTGCAGACGGTGACGGCCACCATCGCGTCGGAAACCGCGATCATCTCCGAGGCCGCCGAGGCGCTGCACATATGATCGACCTGAGCCCGATTCTCGACCGGTTGGATCTCGTCCTTGCCAGAGCCGCCGAAGTAGGTGGCAGTGATACGGTCACCGATTTGGTTGAGGCGGCTGGGAGTGTCCGTCACCGCCGCGGATACATGGCCGACATGCTGGTGGTGGCTCTCGCCGGCGGCACAGGATCGGGCAAGTCGAGCATTCTCAACGCGGTGGCAGGTGCAACGGTGGCGTCCACCAGCGCCCTGCGGCCCCATACCGACGCCCCGCTGGCATGGATTCCCCAACGTCACGACGCCGGGCTGACCGAGCTCCTCGACGCGGTCGGGATCGACGACCGGGTTGAACAGGCGGTGTTCCCCCACGTGGCCATCATCGATCTCCCCGATCACGACAGCATCGTGGGGGCGCACCGCGATGTGGTGGGGAGGCTGCTGCCCCTCGTCGATGTCGTCGCATGGGTCGTGGACCCGGAGAAGTACCGTGATCGCGTGCTCATGGAGGAATACCTCGTCCCGCTGGTGGATTATGAGGAGCAGTTCTTCTTCGTCCTCAACCAGATCGACCGGGTCGGTGGGAAGGAGGACCTGATCCGCGACGATCTGGTGACCGCTTTGCGGGCCGCCGGCTACACCGGCCCCCGCGTGTTCACCACCGCGGCCGCTCCACCTGCGGGCGACCCGGTGGGCATCGACCAGCTGGTTCGCCACATTGGTGAGGCGCTGGATGCCAAACGTCTCGTGCTGCGAAGGGTCTTGACCGACGTTGGACGCCTCAACAGGACCGCCGAGGCGAGAGTCGGGCTGGACGGGGCAGCTGCCATCCGCCTCGGAGCAAGCTGGCGGCAGGCTGGGGCCGCCGCGTTCAGTATTGAGCGATCCAGATAGTGTCAGAATGGAGTCCCGTAGGGATTCGGCGTCGATGCGGCGCTTGTTAGCTCGCCAAAGTAATTCGTTTTCGGGATCGAGCTTGGCACCA
>CAZIEQ010000313.1:0-2650 GCA_964538725.1 uncultured Acidimicrobiia bacterium
GTCAGGTCTGGTGTGTGTCCAGGGCGGCAGCGGCGGCACTGTGGCCGCCACGCAGAATCGGCGACATGGTGTGCGGTGCGGCCGCGGACGAGCTCGACGTCGCCCCGGAAGACCTGGTCGCCGCCCACGGGCGCATCTCGGTGCAGGGCGAGCCCGCCCAAGGCATGCCGTGGGCGGAGGGGGTGCGCGCCGCCACCACCCGCTCCGGCCCGCTGGTGGCCGCAGGCAGTTACCGGGTCCCGGCTCACGAAGCTGCCTTCCGCGGTGGCGGCGTCGGCTACTCCCCGGCCTACAGCTATTCGGCTTGTGTAGTCGAGGTCGATTGCGACCCGGACACCGGTGAGGTCAGAGTGGAGAAGGTGTGGCTGGCCCACGACATCGGCCGCGCGCTGAATCCGCTTCTGGTCGAAGGCCAGGTGGAGGGCAGCGTCTACATGGCTCTCGGTGAGGCGTTGCTGGAGGAGCAGGCTTTCCGCGGCGGGCTGCATCACGGCCCTTCGCTTCTCGACTACAAGTTGCCCACGTTCTTCGAGATGCCTCCAGTGGAGACGATCTTGGTCGAGACCGTCGACCCGCAGGGCCCCTTCGGCGCCAAAGAGGTCGGCCAGGGACCGCTGCTGCCGGTGATTCCCGCCATCGCCAACGCCATCCACGACGCCCTCGGCATCACTATCGACGAGGTCCCCATCACCCCCGACAAGGTCGTGAAAGCACTGCGTTCGGCCGCCCGCGGCGGAGAGGGTCGGGTCGGGCCCAACGGGGTCCCCGAGTTCTCGTTTGGCGAGGTGACCCATGTGGAGCCTCCCATCGACTTCGGAGGCGTGGCGCCATGATGCGTCTTCCCGCCTTCGACTATCTGACCCCCACCACACTGCAGGAAGCCGCCTGCCTGCTCGCCGAGCTGGGTCCGGCGGCGAAGGCGGTGGCGGGCGGAACCGACCTGTTGCCCAACATGAAACGCCGCCAGAGCGAACCGGCCCGCATCGTCGCCTTGTCCGGCATCGCCGAGCTGCACGGCATCCGGAGGTCGGTCGATGGAGTGACCGTCGGTGCGCTGACCACTCTTGCGGAGCTGGCGGCTTCAGACGATGTGCCTGCTGTTGTCGCTTCGGCGGCAGGCAAGGTCGCCGGCCCGCAGATCCGCAATTCGGGAACCGTGGGTGGAAACCTGTGCCTCGATACACGTTGCAACTGGCTCGATCTGCCCCACGGGTGGCGCCAGGCGGCCGGCTTCTGCCTCAAGGACGGCGGGGACGTGTGCTGGGTGGCGCCGCGGGGATCGAAATGTGTTGCCATCTCCTCGTCGGACCTGGCACCGGTGATGGTCGCGCTGGGCGCGTCGGTGCGTCTGGTAAGCGAAGGCGGCGAACGCGTGATAGACGTCGAGGACTTCTACGCCGACGATGGGATCGACTACCTGACGAAGGCGCCCGACGAGATCCTGGCCGAGGTGATCCTCGGTCCCTGGGAAGGTTTGCGAGCCGTGTATCACAAGCTGCGCCGCCGCGGCGCCATCGACTTTCCCATCCTCGGAGTGGCGGCGACGATGCGCCTCGACGATGAGGGAGTATGCACCGAGGCCCGTCTCGTCGTCGGTGCGGTGTCCTCCGCCCCACTACGACTCCGCGACGCCGAGGAGTATCTCATCGGCCGGCAGCCGACCTCCGAGGTCATCGCCGAGGCGACACGGATCGCCTCCGCTCCGGTGCGTCCCTTCGACAATGCCGACTTGGGCAGCCGCTACCGCAAATGGATGGTCCCGGTGTATGTGGAGAGGGCACTCACCGATCTGATTTGAGCCGAGGCCTCTGGTGAAGTGACACTGGCACAGGCAAAGGGGCTGTTCCTTGAGCGAGTGGGCGCCGGTCACCTGAGTGTTGGCGAGGGTCGTGGGCTGCATGCGCGGAGCCCGTCTCAGCTTGCGTTACCGACTCCGGCAAACACAACGACTGCCTCCCGAATCACACCGCCTTCGAGGACCAGATATTCGGCAGTCCGCACCCTGATGCCATCGGTCACGTTGACCCCTTCGTAGATGATGGAGGCATGGTCGGGGCCGTAGATCGCTCCAAGGGTGGTCACGTCCTGCCATTCGATCCCGCTCGCCGCGGCTGCAACGAAATCGTCGGGGTCGGTGTAGGTCTCGACCCCCCAATCAAACCGTATCTCGTCGGCCAGACACGCACGGAGCGCCGACAGATCGCCCTCCTGCCAGGAACGGAGGTAGCGGGTAACCAGCTGTTGTGTTGCCGTTTCTGTGGGCATATGCCCGAGCGTACCCCCACCCGTCCACAGGCGACCGAGGCCACTTGGCTGACATTCGGCCCGGGCCACCATGAGTGGTGAGGCGTCCTCAGCCTTCACACTCTCAGTGGTCCTCTAGGAACATACCCGCACCTTATTGCAGGCGAAGGGGATGTTCCTAGGGGTGGGCTCCAGCACCAACGGTGGTGAGAAGTCGTTCGGTGGAGCGGGTGTGGGCAGCGTTTTGCGGCTTGCTCTGTCGATGCCGATGCGCTGGTGCTTGCGATTCTCACAGCATGGTCAACCCCGTGCTGACGAAGTGTGCGGCAGTTCGATGGAGGTACCGAACAGCAGCGGGGCCTTGGAACACGGTCACTGCGACGTTGGCCGTGGCGGTGGCTCCGTG
>CAZIEQ010000314.1:0-2644 GCA_964538725.1 uncultured Acidimicrobiia bacterium
GAGCGAGGGGCAGGCGCTGTCACGGGCGCGCGGGAAATACCGTGCTATTTCGACCAGCGGCCCGCCGATGCGGCGATGGAGGTCGTGGAGTGGCGTGGCCTTCAACCGGCGGTTCCCCTTCCGAACTGTCCGTGATGGACCAGGTCGATCAAAGGTTTGCGGCCACTCCAGCCCTGGCTGCGGCGTTCCACGCGGGCGGCCTCTTCGGCGACGGTGTCGGCGATTCCGAAAGCGATCGCGTAGCGGCATGTGTGGTCCGGTGGGAGGCGCAGCATCGCCGCGGCGCGATCTTCCATGTGAAGTGTCACCGGGCACGATGCGATGCCGAGGGCAGATGCGGCCAGCATCATGTTCTGCGCTGCCCGTCCGATGTCGAATTCGTATCCCTCGGGGAGGCCTACCAGGGCGACGACGAGTGGAGCGGCGGTAATCGGCCCGGAGAATCGGCCTGCGGAGGCCAGCGCTGTGCGCCCCTCCTCTTCCTCTATGACGACAAAAGCCCAGTTCTGTAGGTTCTTGCTGCTGCCGGTCCAGCGCCCTGCCTGCAGGATCGCCTCCAGCTGATCCTGGGCGATCGGCTCCGGGAGGAAGTTGCGCACCGCTCGCAGGTGGCGGACATGGTCGTAGAGGTTCATCGGCTCTCTCCAATCGGCTCGATTCCAAGGCTAGGAGTCTTCGTCGCCTTGTTGCGCTGCCTGCAGCTCGGGGATCAGCTCGTAGCGGTGGATGTAGGTGGAAACGAACGCTTGGATGGTGGCTGCTGTGGGCAGTGCCATGAGGGCACCGGCCGGTCCGAGGAGGGTGCCACCTGCGATTGCCGCACCGAATGAAACCGCCGGGTGGAGCGACATGGTGCGGGCGGTGATCTTGGGGCTCAGCAGGTAATTCTCCACCTGCTGGTATGCGGCTATGAAGATGACGACGCCCAGTGCCTTTCCCGGGCTTTCCAACAAGGCGATCAACGCAGGCAAGGCGCCTCCGATATATGTGCCGACGACGGGTACGAACTGGGAGAACAGACCCACCCACAGAGCGAGCGGCAGGGCGAACGGCACCGCCAGCAGGCGAAATACCACCCAGGCGACTGTGGCCGCCAGCGATGCCAGCAACGCCCGGGAGTAGAAGTAGCCGCCGGTCTTCTCGATGGCGATGTCCCATGCCCGGATCACCTCCCGCTGGCGCTGCGGCGTGAACACCGAGCAGACGGTGCGGCGGAAACGGGGGCCGTCGGCGGTCATGTAGAAGGTGAAGAGGCCGACTGTGAGCATTTGGAAAACCGTGGCCAGCAGGGCGGATCCGACACCGAATACGCGGCCGGCGACGTCGGCGGCGATCGTCTGCAGGTTGCCTTGGATCCCGGCGAGTGCCTCCTCGACCCGGTGTGAAGAGAATTCGATACCGAACGACGAGGTCCAGTCGGAGACTTTGGTCAGGTAGGAGGGGACGTTGTCGACGAATTCCCGTGTCTGGCCGACGATGAGGGGAATCATCAGGGCGACGAAGGTTGCTATGCCGGCGGCCACCGTCAGGAACAACGCGCCGGTGGCGATGCCGCGGCGCCATCCGTGAGCGGCGAGCCAGGTGACACCGGGTTCGAGGGCCGTCGACAGGAAGAACGAGATGAGGATGATCACCACCAGGCTGCGCAACTCGCGGGCGATGACCACACCCGATGCGGTTATCAGAGCCAGCCCGACTGCCATGAGGAGCAGCCGTGGCACCCATCGCGGCATGCCTTCACGGGCCCATGTGGAGGCCCACGACTGCCGGGGCGGTGTGGTCACGTTTTCGAGGGTAGAGACGCGTCGGTGTGAAACGGTGGATTGCAGAATGCACGACGCTTGATCAACGATTCTGTAAGGGTGTAATCGATGCCGTCGCTCGTTGATGTTCTCCCCGGCCTGCCCAAAGCCGTGCTACACGATCACCTGGACGGCGGGCTGCGGGTGGAGACTGTT
Organism: uncultured Acidimicrobiia bacterium; assembly: GCA_964538725.1. Classification (GTDB taxonomy): domain Bacteria; phylum Actinomycetota; class Acidimicrobiia; order Spongiisociales; family JAOTWH01; genus CAZIEQ01. Next base: position 1,959 of record CAZIEQ010000314.1, read on the forward strand.
CTCGAACTGGCCGAAACGGCAGGGTATGAGGACCTCCCGGCGGGGGATGCAGAATCGCTGGCGGCATGGTTCTTCCAGGAAGATCCTTCTTCGCTGGAGTCCTATCTGGAGTCGTTTGCATACACGGTGGCGGTGATGCAGACTCCAGCGGCCGTTGAGCGAGTCGCCTATGAGGCCGTCGTCGACCTGGCAGCCGACGGTGTCGTCTACTGCGAGCTGCGCTTCGCTCCTTCCCTGCACCTGCGCGGCGGCATGCACCGCCGTGACGTGTTGGCGGCGGCGGCGGCAGGGATGCGCCGTGGCACCGCGGAGACGGGGACGGTGGCATACATGCTGGTAGACGCCCTTCGCCAGTACGACGACTCGGAACTGGTGGCCCGGGCGGCCGTCGACCTCGACGACGACATTCTCGTCGGCTTCGACCTTGCAGGTCCTGAGGCCGGATTCCCGGCGTCGGATCATCTCCCCGCGTTGCGGCACATAAGAGAGTCTTCACTGTCATTGACCCTGCACGCAGGTGAAGGGGACGGGCCGTGGAGCATCTGGGACGCGTGGGCACGCTGCGGGGCGCAGCGGTTGGGGCACGGGGCTCGCATCATCGAAGACGCCCGGATCGCCGGCGGGGCCATCGTCGAGTTGGGCCGGCTGGCGGCCCATATTCGTGACGGCAGGGTTCCGTTGGAGCT
>CAZIEQ010000315.1:0-2621 GCA_964538725.1 uncultured Acidimicrobiia bacterium
TCCAAGGGCGGACGGGTTCTTTCAGATTGAGCTTCTGCAGATCACTCTGTCGCGGACGTCGTCGTCCCTGCGCAGCGTGGGCGCGCACCAGCAGCACGTCAGCGCGTCGTCCTGGCGCGCCGACATCCTCTGCCAGAGCTGCCACCGGGTGCCCAACGCCGTCAACGACGCGGGCCATCGCGATACGCCGCTGCCCGCCGAGCTGACCTGGACCGGCGGCATCGCCGAGGCCGACGGCGCGAACGCCACCTGGAACGGTGTGAGCTGCTCCAACTACTGCCACGGGCAGACCCTGTTCACCGGGGGCACCAACACCACGCCGACCTGGACCACGGTCGATGGCAGCCAGGACGCCTGTGGCACCTGCCATGGCCTGCCGCCCGATGCCCCACACGTGGCCATGAGCGACTGCTCGCTCTGCCACCTCGACGCGACTTCGTCGCAGACGATCGTCGTCGCCCAGAAGGACCTCCACATCAACGGCGTGGTCGACGTGGACACCGGCTGCAGCATCTGCCACGCGCAGGCGCAGCCCGTGGCCGGCTACCGGCGGCAGGTGACCAGCATTGGCGGTGACTACGAGCGCACCAGCCACCACGTCAGCGATGGCACCACCACCGAGATCGTCGCCGACGCCGACTGCATGGTCTGCCACGAGCAGACCCGGCACATGCAGCTGGGCAACATCCCCGACGTACGCCTGAACGACCCCGACGGCATCGCGCCGGCCTTCGTCTTCAACGGCATGGGGGCGAGCATCGTCAACGTCTGCACCGACTGCCACGACTCCGATTCGTCGCAAGCCTTCGATGCCGACCAGAACGCCGCCAACGGGATCCAACCCTTCGGTGACGGCCAGATCCCGATCGACATCTCGACCGGCTTCACCCTGGCCTCGCACAATCTGACCACCCAGCCGGAGCTGATCGAGGACAAGTGCCTGGCCTGTCACGGTGGAGACGACCCGACCCAGGGGGTCTCGCGCACCACCCGCGACATGCACGGATCGGTCTATCCCTTCCTGCTCTCCACCCGGATCGCGAACGAGCCGGTGGCGAACCCCGAGGAGCGGGTCTGCCTCTCCTGCCACGACGCAACCCCGGCGCGGACCAACCTCGAGGCCGAGTTCGCCAAGGGCACCAACGGAGCAAACATCTACCACCACCCCATCGTCGACAGCGAACAGAGCGCCGGCCGCAGCGTCGAGTGCACCGACTGCCACAACCCCCACCAGGCCAATCACGCCGACAAGCTACGCGGGATGGACGCCGTCGACCTCGCCGGCAACCCCGTGGGCCAGGGCACCGCCAGCCCCCGCACGGTCGCCCAGCACGAGCTCTGCTTCAAGTGCCACGGCGATGGCTTCAACGGGGGCAGGCCGCGCACCACCAACAAGCGCCTCGACTTCCAGACCACCAACTCGGCCTTCCACCCGGTGGCCGGGCCCGGGCGCAACACCTCTGCGGCCCTCGGCTTGCAACTCCTGGGTGGCCTCACGACGGCGAGCACCCTCGAGTGCAGCGACTGTCACAACAACGAGAACACCGCGGGCGTCCTCGGCCTCGCCTCCAACTCGGCTGTCTTCCCGCAGGGGCCCCACGGTTCGGCGAACCCCTTCGTGATGCGCGCGGCCTACAACACCGCGAACAACGGGCCGAACACCTGGAACCGGGCCAACAACGCCCTCTGCTTCCTCTGCCACGATCCGGTGGCGTTCGAGAACAACAACGACCAGCGCACCAACTTTGCCGAGTGGGACTTCGGCAAGAATCAGTGGAAGAAGAACCTTCACGAGCTCCACGCTCACAAGAAGGTGGACAAGCAGATCTCCTGCACCAACTGCCACTACAACACCCACTCCAACGAGCAGGTGAGCACCACCGACTACCTCATCGACGGCACCCTCTACGACACGCCGCCGGCCACCGCGAAGACCCGAAACATCTCCTTCTCACCCGATGTGAACGGGGCCGGGGGCTACACGAACCCCACCTTCGACATTGACACGAGCAGCCGGCAACGGCAGTGCTACCTCTCCTGCCACGGCAAGGGCCACACTCCCAAGCGCTACACCCCGAGCCCCGCAGGCGACACCGATTCGCTGACGATTCCTTAAGGCCCCGAGTAGGATCGAGTTGTCCGTTTGTGGGTGGTGAGGCGCCCGCCCGGCAAGGCGCGATGGGCAACGCATTCCAGATCGGGGGCTTGGCGGGCCGCCGCTTGCGTTGCGATGCGGTGGCCATCTACCCTCCGGGGCATGCGTCTTCGGACTTTCGTGGCAGGGATGGGGGGAGCGTTTTCACTCGGCTTGTTGGTGGCCTGTGGTCCCGGCGGTGGCCAGAGCCAGAGCCAGAGCCAGAGCCAGCCGCTGGTCTCCACGCCGACCTGGTCGCAGATGAACCTGATCGGGACCAAGCCGCCGGCGCGGTTCGATCATGCGCTCGCCTACGACTCCGACCGGGGCGTGGTGGTCCTCTTCGGCGGGAAGACGGCCACCTCCGGAGACGTCGAGCTGCAGGACACCTGGGAATGGTCTCTCTCGGCCAAGGTCTGGAACGAGGTTGGGCCGAGCACCTGCGGCGCGGCCACCTGCCCCCCGCAGCGCCGGGGCCCCACCATGG
>CAZIEQ010000316.1:0-2588 GCA_964538725.1 uncultured Acidimicrobiia bacterium
GCCGCCACACGCCGCAGCTGTGTGGCGGACACGCGATGAGTGTCTGCGCCTCCTGTCTTAGGAGTGGGGTGCCGCCGGTTCGGCGGCGGACCTGCTGTGCGCCGACTGGTTCGGCACTCAGGGATCGCCGCTGCGCGACGGCCTGCCGACCTTGTTCATGGATGGGCCGGGCGTGTTCAAGAGGGCTGTGAAGGCAATGGGAGACGCTTCCGTGAAGGCAGTTGCGGCTGCAGGATTGGCTCTTGACGACATCGACTTGCTGATACCCCATCAAGCCAACCTGCGGATCATCGACGCCACCGCCCGCCGCCTCAAATTGGCCCCCGACCAAGTCTTCATCAATGTTGCGTCCTACGGGAACACCTCGGCTGCCACGGTGCCGATAGCTCTCACCGAGGCCCTCCAGGAAGGTCGGGTCACCCCCGGCTCCAACCTGGTCTTCGCCGCTTTCGGCGGCGGTCTCACCTGGGCGGCAGGCGTCGTGCGGTGGGGGGACAGGGTCGTTGCGCTGCGAGAGTCGAAAGCAGCTTTGAAGCCGGTTGACGTTCCCGTTCTCGAGTTGCTTCGTCCCAACCTCGAGGCGCGCGGCGTCTCCGTCGACGGTTGATGGGCCGCGTCGCGCTGGTGACTGGTGGTTCGGGCGGCATCGGACGTGCCGTGGCTCTCGAGTTGGCCGTTCGCGGCCACACGGTGGCGGTCAACTATTCCACCCGACCCGGAGCCGCCGAGGAGGTGGTTGCTGCGATCGAGGACGGCGGCGGCAACGCAATTGCGGTGGGCGCCGACGTCGGCGACGAGGCCCAGGTCTCGGAGATGTTCGCCACGGTGCGTCAGCAGCTCGGAGGCGTCGACATTCTGGTGAACAACGCCGGCATCACCCGCGACCGACTCTTGGTCCGCATGTCAGCCGTCGACTGGGACGATGTGCTTCGCGTCGATCTGCGTTCGGTGTACCTATGCACCAAGGCCGCGTTGCGCACCATGCTGCGTGCTCGCTACGGGCGGGTCGTTTCTGTCGCTTCGGTTGCAGGGGTGGCAGGCAATGCAGGCCAGGCCAACTACGCCGCGGCCAAGGCAGGCATCATCGGCTTCACCAAGTCGGTGGCCAAGGAGGTCGGATCCCGAGGTATCACACTCAACGTGGTGGCCCCCGGCTTCATAGATACCGATATGACCGCCGGCCTCGGTGAGCGAGTCAAAGGCGCCGCGATTCCCGCGATCAGCGTGGGACGTTTCGGTCGGCCCTCGGAGGTGGCCTCGCTCGTTGGCTATCTTGCCTCGGATGAGGCCGGCTACATCACAGGACAGGTGTTGCAGGTAGACGGGGGAATGTCGATCTGACGCTAGGAGGAAACATGGATCGTAACGAGATAGAGAAGAAACTGAGTGCGCTGCTCGTCGACGAGTTGCGACTCGACGCCGACAAGATAACGATGGATGCCCGCTTCGAAGAAGACCTCGAAGTCGATTCGCTGGGAGTCGTCGAATTGTTGATGGCTCTCGAAGACAACTTCGGCGTCGAGATACCCGACGAGGAGGCGGAGAGCATCACCACCGTCGGTGAGGCAGTTGACCTGGTGCAGGAGAAACTGGAGAGCTGATCGTGGAACGACGCCGTGCCGTCGTGACCGGCCTGGGGGCAGTTACTCCCATAGGCAACGATCCGGAGGAGTTCTGGGCCAATGCCCTGGCTGGAACCTCGGGTATCGGCGAGATCACCGCGTTCGATGTGTCTGCGCTACCGGTACGCATAGGTGGTGAGGTCAAGGATTGGGAGCCGACGACCGTCATCCCTCCTCGTGAGGCGCGTCGCCTCGACAGATTCGCTCAGCTCTTCTGGTACGCCGCCGACCAGGCGCTGGGAGACGCTTCGCTTTCATTCACCGAAGGCGATGACGATTGTTACCGGGCGGGGGTGCTGGTCGGGTCCGGGATCGGCGGCATCCTCTCGTTCCAAGATGGGATGGACACGATGCGCTCCCGGGGGTACAACCGGGTCAGCCCGTACGTCATAACCCAGATCATCCCCAACATGGCCGGCGGTGTGGTGTCCATCGCCTACAACCTCTACGGCCCCAATATCGCGGTTGTGACCGCATGCGCGGCTTCGGCCAACGCCCTCGGTGACGCTGCGGAGATAATCCGCCGCGGTGACGCAGATGTGATGATTGCCGGCGGGGCGGAGGCGGCCATCGGAGAGTTCCCTTACGCAGGCTTCTCCCAGTCGCGGGCATTGTCGACGCGTAACGACGATCCGGCCGGGGCCAGCAGGCCATTCGACGCCGACCGTGATGGTTTCGTCATGGGTGAGGGGGCCGCGGTGCTCGTGCTGGAAGAGAGAGAGCGCGCTCTTGGCAGAGGCGCGCACATCTATGCGGAACTCGTCGGATACGGCATGTCGGCAGACGGCTACCACATAACCCTCGCACCGCCCCGGGGACAGGGGGACGCGATGTGGCGGCCGGTGACTTCATTCATGAGCGCTTTCTGGAGCTACGCAGCCGCGGCCGCGCCGTTCTGCTCATCAGCGAGGATCTGGAAGAACTGTTCACGGTTTCCGATCGCATTGTGGTCATGTACGAGGGCCG
>CAZIEQ010000317.1:0-2566 GCA_964538725.1 uncultured Acidimicrobiia bacterium
CGCACCGACGACGCCGAGCAGATTCCAGATCGCCCCCCACACCCAACCGACGACCACCGAAGCGATAGCGAACTGGCTGCCGGTGAAGGCGATGAGCTGGCTGATGAGCACCACCTGCCATCCCCGCGGGATTCCCGGGTAGATGTCGACGCCGAGAGAATCCTGTTCGGGGAGGCCGGTGAAGTGGACCGCCACAACGCCGAAGCTGAACACAAGGAGGCCGACCATGAGGCCGGCCCATCCCAGGCGTCGTTTAGTGCTTGCGGTCATGAGACTTCGACGGCTCCGTGGACGATCGGCGCGCATTCTACGCCCGGTTCCGGCGAGGAGCCATCGAGGCAACGCCCGCGGGCTGTGGCGGCGCCCTCGCTAGTCTCACCGCTCGTCGTATAGCTGGAGGGCAGTTGACCGCGGCGTCACCGGCCGAGGCCACCCGAGACGAACATGCAACCCACGATGCGGCCCGGCTCCATCTCGTCACAGCTGCGTCGCTGTCTTTCGTCGGTGTTGCTGCCCTCGGGCTGGCGTGGCTGCAACTAGCGGCACCGGACCTGGCGCAAGGCGTCTCGTTCCTCTCGTACGGCCGTCTGCGGCCGGCTGCGGTGCACCTGGCCGTCTTCGGGGGCGCGGTCCCCGCGGTGCTTGGCCTGGCTTCGTACGCCGCGGCCGCGTCGGCGGGTCGTCGACCCGCCTGGGAACTCGCCTCCCTCGCCGCCTGGCTGGCAGTCACCGTGGGGGCCGTTGGCGGCGCTGTAGGGATCCTCATCGGAGACGGTCAGGGCTTTGCCTGGTTCGATGCTCCGCTGTACGGCGATTTCTTGCTGGGCGCAGGCATGGCTGTGGCGACGGTGTCCATCACCCGTACGCTGCGGAACACGGCCTCCAACACCCCGGCAACGTGGTTCCTGGTCGGGTCTGCATGGTGGCTGCTGGCTGCATTCCTGGTGGGGAACATTCCCGACGTGGGGGGTGTCAACGCCACCATCCAAAACGGCTTCGCAGTTGCCGTGCTTGTCGGCCCCGGCCTCCTCGGGGGCGCCATCGGAGCGGGCTATCTGGCCCTGGGGGCGCTTCTCGACCGCCAGCTGAGCAGCCGACTGGGATGGATCGCCTTCTGGTCGCTCGGCTTCTTCGCACCCTGGGTTGGACAGAGGTTCTCCGTGCACGGCCCGGGCCCCAACTGGCTGGAGACGATCGCCGTAGTGTTCTCGGTAGGGCTGTTCCTCCCGGTGCTGACCGTACTCGCCGACTGGGTGCGCTCCGGTCGAGACCGGTGGGGCGACGTTGCCGGGTTCGTGACCGGGAAGTTCTTCATCATCGGGATGTTCCTTCTCGCCTTATACCCGGTGCACAACCTGGTCATGGCACTGCGGTCTTCGGGTGCCGTTCTGCAGTTCACGGCCTGGACGGAGGCGACGATGGTGCTGGCGGTTTTCGGTGCCGCCGGGTTTCTGATCACCGCGGCGGTGTACGTCGTCCGTCCCCACCTGTCGGGGCGAGCTTGGATTCCCGAATTCGGTGCCACCCATTTCTGGTTGAGCGGAACCGCCGTAGCCGTGATCCTTGTGGCCATGTGGCTGGAAGGGCTGCAGCAAGGCTACGGGTGGGTTGGGGCGGTCAACTCGGCCGAGGTGGCCAACCTCGGGGAACAGTTCCGCGCTTCCGTCGAGCCTCTTCGAGGATGGCTGTGGGCCAGAGGGGCCGGCGCCGAGCTGCTCGCCGTTGGGGCGCTCGCTTTCCTGCTGCGCGTCGCCTGGTCCGAGGTTTCAGGCGGCATCCGCTGGCGCGATGTCGATGCCGCCGCAGCCGCGCTCGAGGAGGACATCGAGGACGACGAGGTCGCAGCCCCCATCGACGCTGCACCTCCGATGGGGTCGGGCCGCCTGGTGTGGGGAAGCCTCGGCCTGTTCGCTCTCGCCGTTTTCACGGTCCTGATGCTGCCGTTTGCCGAGTCGGCCAATTCCGAGGCGTCTCTGCTGGCCGAAGGGCGCGATCCCGAAACCAGCACGCTGCGCGCTGAGGGATATCGCCTCTACATCAGCGAAGGGTGTATCTACTGCCACACGCAGCAGGTCCGTGCCGTGGTGACCGACGTCGGCCTGGGCCCGGTCACCCAACCGGGCGACTACGCCTTGGACGATGTTCCGGTTGCAGGAGTGGCCCGTGTCGGCCCGGATCTCACCTTCTCGGGGCGACGCGAGCCGACACGCAGTGTCCGCTGGGTAGAGCAGCACCTGGTGGATCCCCGTCGAGCCGACACCGCCGACGTTCGCCGCCCCTGGTCGAACATGCCGTCGTATGGCTACCTGAGTCAAGGCGAGGTGGCGGCGTTGGCCGCCTACGTTGCCGGACTGGAGTGATGCGATGAGCGACCTGCTTTCCCAAGCCGCCGAACAGCTCGGATATCCCGGCGACCTCGTCGAGAGGTCTGCACGGGCCCGCGCCCAGGTAGATGTAGTCGATGTTGACGAGGGTCTGCGTGCGTGTGTCGGGGGAGTAGGCGTCCGCATCACTCGTCCCGCAGACGTAGTGCGGCGCGGTCGTCAGGCCCTGCTCCATCCAGTCC
>CAZIEQ010000318.1:0-2541 GCA_964538725.1 uncultured Acidimicrobiia bacterium
CAGACAGCGCAGCTCGAGCTGCCGCCACCGCGTCGACCGGATCCGACTTGCCTGTACGATGCCGGGTCTGTCGGTTGGGTCGGTCAACTTCGACGACGTCGATGCCGGCTCGGGCCAGATAGCGGGCCACGCCGACCCCGTATGAGCCGGTGCCCTCGACCCCCACCAGGGTGAGCTCACCATGCGAAGCGAGCCACGACACCAACTGCCGGTATCCCTTCATGGTGGTGGGGAATGACTCGACGCCGAGCACCCTGACGCCGCTCACCGAAATTCCCCAGGGTTGCTCATCGAGATTCCTCACCCTGGGTTTGGGTTGAAGCTAGTCGTTTCCTCCTTTGGGTCGTCGTTTGCGGGCTTGGGCTTGGTGGCTTCTAAGCCGGTAGGAGTCGCCGTCGATGGTGATGACCACTGATTTGTGTAGGAGGCGGTCCAACATGGCGGCGGCGATGGTGGTGTCGGTGAAGATGTCGCCCCAGGAGGCAACTCCCCGGTTGGTGGTGAGGATGATGGAGCCTTTCAGGTAGCGGCGTGAGATGACTTGGAATAGGGCTGCGGCGTCTTCGGCGGGCATGGGGAGATACCCGAGTTCGTCGACGATGAGCACCCCCGGTCCGGAGAAGAACCGCATGGTGGTGGCCCATCTGCCTTCCAATGCGGCGCGGCGGCATCTGGCGGCGAGGTCAGCGGCGGTGGTGTAGTAGACGCGGTGTCCGGCGTCGACCGCAGCATGACCCAAGGCGATGGCCAACATGGTTTTCCCGACGCCGGGTGGCCCGATGAACAGGATGTTGGTGGCGTCATCGGTGTAGGCGCAGGTCGCCAGCTCCCGGATTGTTGCTTTGTCGACCGAGGGTTGGGCGGCGAAGTCGAAATCTGAGAGGCGCCATGGGGCAGGGAAGTTGGCAAACCGCATCCTTCCGTCCCAGCGGCGCTGTTCAGTCGCTTCCACCTCGATGCGCAACAGCTGCTCCAAGAACTCGGTGTGGCCCACCTTGTTGGCCCGGGCCGTTTCGAGCTGGGCGGGGAGTGCTTCAGCAGCGGCGCTCAGTTTGAGGTAGGCGAGGTGGGCTCGGAGCTGCTGATAGAGCGAATCCTGCCGGCTCATCAGGCACCATCCTTCCCGTCAACGAACCGCTGATAGATGCTGAGGTCGATGACCGGATCCGAACCGGCGTCACCACAGATCTGGGCAGCGATCGCTAAGGCCGCCTGCGACGGTGGACGGTTCACCTTTGTCTTGCATGGCATGGCGGTGGTGAACGCTGCTAGCACGACATTCTCCAAGGCGGCGGTGTGCTCGGGGAGACGGACGATTCGTCCGGTGCCGCGTGTCGCCAACCGGTGGGTGGCCAGTAACGCCCCCGATGCCGAGACGACATCGATGCTGTCAACGCCGAGCCGCCACCTGACAGTGACCTCGTGGCCGACGGCAGCGGGCGGCACCGAGTACCGGTTTCCCCACACCGACACCAACGCATTCGCCGCCACCGTACGAGTCAGCGTTCCTTCAGCCGGGTAGGCGACGGCGGGAAGCTCCAACAGCGGCTCAGCGTCGGCGGACTCACCGACGGTGGAATCGCCGCGGCGGCGGGCATCGCCTATCCGAACACAGAAACTGTCCAAGCTGGCCTGAGCCTCATCAACGGTGTGCACCCGGGCGGTGCGCCACCACCGTTGCGTCAGGTAGTGGATCGTCTTTTCGACGACGCCTTTGCGGTTGCCGTGCCTGGGTGGGCACGGATCCACCCCCACCCCATAGTGTTTTGCCACTGGCGCGAACGACGCCTGGATCCGGTCCGAGCCGGGGACGATCACCGTGGCCATCCGGTCCACCCTCCACCGCCGGGCCGTGCCACCCAAACGGCGCAGCACCTCGTCGATGCCCTCCACCAGATGCGGCTGATCCTGACTATCGGTGATCCAAGCCCGGAACTTCCCCGAATGTGACAGCGCTCCGACCAGCACAAAGGCCTTCTCACCCCACGGCGTCTCAACAAGCTCCAACCAGTCCCATTGGATTTCAACGCCGGGTGGATGCTCAATGTCGACATGGGCCCGGCCGTTCGACCCGGCACAGGCTTCACAGTGTGGCCGCAACGCCCGGTCTCGCAGCTTGCGGGTGAACGTCTGATAGCTACGGTCGTAGCCGAGGGCCTTCACCTCGTCGAACAGCGTCGTCGCCCACAGACCATGATCATCCGAGAGCCGCTGACGCACATACGGCTCGATACGGTCAAACGGATCCGCCTCCTCCCGGCGGTGTACCCCCGCCTCACGTTCCCCAGCCAGATAAGCCCGGATCGTTTTCCGAGCCCTCCCGGTGTGGCGGGCGATCGCCGAGATCGACCAACCCCGCTTCCTCAACGCATGAATCTCCACGTCTTCCTCCTGTGTCAGCATCAGGCGTGGGCTCCTCTCCTCGCCGGCACGTCATCGCTGACAGCCAGCTTGGAGAGGACCCCACCCGACATCGGGTATCTCCAAGAGGGTGGGGAGATTCAGTGAGCAGGTCTGGGGAGAACAACGTGAGCGTGGTCA
>CAZIEQ010000319.1:0-2524 GCA_964538725.1 uncultured Acidimicrobiia bacterium
CATCGAACTCCTCGTGGCCATCGGTGCCCCTCCTCGAACGTCTCGGCTACTCCATCTTTCCCAACACCAACGCCAGCAGGGCCATCTTCGTCACCACCGCGTTGAACGCCTCCCTCCAGTAGAAGGCATGACGGGTCTGATCGACCGCAGGGTCGAGCTCATCCATACGCGGCAGCGAGTGGAAGACGAGACAGTCAGACTTCGCTTTCAGCATCAGCTGGCGAGTCACCCGATAGTTCTCGGGTGTGAGCCCGACATCATCGCCGCGCTCATCTCGCGGCTTGGTGTAGTCCGGCTGCACCACCGGCTCCATGTAGACGATGTCGGCGTCGGCGATCACCTCGTCGATATGCTCGACCTCCTCATACTGAAGGCTGAGCGCGTCCAGCTCCACTTTGAAGTCGTCTGTCAGCGCCATCTCCGGTGGCGAGATGTACGAGGCGGTGATGTCGAACTGTGACATGGCATAGCTCATCGAGTGCATCGTCCGCATCCGCATGTCGCCGACGAGCACGAAGTGCAGGCCGTCGAGCCGGCCTTTCTCTTGCCACACGGTGTAGAGATCGCTGAATCCCTGAGTCGGGTGTTCGCCCCAGCCGTCGCCACAGTTGAGCACCGGAACGCTCGCCCAATGTGCTGCCTCGGCGGCGGCACCGGTCTCATAGTGCCGAATGGCGATCACATCGCCGTAGTACTCCAGCATATGGATCGTGTCTTTGATCGACTCCTGATAGAAGTCACCGGCCCGGGTCATCTTGGCGTCGGCGAATCCGGTCACGTGGCCGCCGAGACGATGCATCGCCGCTTCCATAGACAGCCGGGTGCGCGTACTCGGCTGGTAAAAAGCGGTTACCAGCGTCTTGTCGGCGAGCACCTGGGCATTGCGCCGATCCCGGGCGTAGGGTGCCAGGCGCTCGCATGTCTCGAACACATGCATGTATTCGGCCCGCTCGACACCCTTCAACGAAACGATGTCACGTCCCAGGAAGCTACGCATCAGCTGACCCCCTGACCCGGTTTTCAGTTTCGGAGACCATCCTCGACTCACCTCCACGCCGCCGAACGTGCAGCCTTCGCTCCCAGCTACCCTCTTGATGTTATCAAATGTCGATTGGTGGGATCAAGTCACGATCGAACGGTCGCAACACGTCCCCAATCACTTGCGACTGCACCAGGCGACCGCCTGTGGTACTCACCTCGGTGTCCCGCCGGCCGCCGGATGTGATCATCGCCGCCCGACGCGCGTCGCCCGGTTGAGCCAAGCATCTCCGTCCTGGTGTTCACGTCCTCAGAATGTCGCCGGGGCACTGACCATCAAGAACCGTGCCTGCTCGTCTCCGGTGACCTGCCAACGGTGCGGAACCGTGGATGGGTAGCCCATGGCGTCTCCAGGATTGAGCACTTCCGTTCGTAAACCGGCCATCTCCACCTCGATCTGGCCATCGAGCACGAAAACCATGTCATCACCGATGTGTTCCATGTACTCCGACTGCCGAAACCCAGGATCGGCAACGGTGAGCGTGACCTCCATACGATGGCTTCCGCGAATGAGGAAACGGACGACCGCTCCACCTTCGCCCAACTCGAACGGTCTGCCTTCGCCATCCCTGACCACGCTGATTGCCTCCGAATCGTCTCCGGCGAGCAGGGCCTGGGCGGTTGTGCCCAGAGCGGAAGCCGCCCGATGCAATGTGACGATGCTCGGCATCGCCCGCCCATTCTCCAGCTGGCTGAGAAACGGTCCGGAAAGGCCCGTCTTCTCTCCGAACTCCTTGAGCGTCAGCCCCCTCTCCTGACGCAACCGCCGGATCGTGTGGCCGATCGATCGTGCAAGGTCTTCCTTGTTCAGCTCAGTCATCTCGGTCCGCCTTCCTAGCCGGACGGAGACCGTTACCGTCCGATACACATCAACCCTGACATTCGAATGTTTGATGGTATCAACGGATGTGACGGGAGCACCTACTCGTCACTCGGGAAGCCGTGCCTGTGTCGTTCGATGATGCGGGGTTGCTCGACGTCCCCCGTTCGGTCGGAGGCTCCGCACCCATGAGTCTCAGAACAACCCAACGACGTTGCCGTCATCATCGATATCGACCTTCATATACGCCGGCCGGGTGCCGAGACCGGGCATGGTGCGCATCTCACCGACGAGGGGGTATATGAACCCGGCCCCGGCCGAGGCGCGGACTTCCCGCACCGGGAGCGTGTAGCCCCGCGGTGTTCCCTTGAGCGCCGGATCATGACTCAGGCTGAGGTGCGTCTTCGCCATGCAGATCGGCAGATAACCGAAGCCATTCCGCTCATAGCCCTCGATCTGCCGGGAGGCCTTCGCGGCGTACTCGACATCGCTTGCACCGTAGATCTCACGTACGATGATCCCGATCTTCTCCTTGATACTCAGATCGAGCGGGTAGAGAAACGCGAACTCGGACTCCTCCTCACACGCGGCAGCTACTGCCTCTGCGAGATCCCGACACCCGGCACCGCCGCCTCCCCACGGGTCGGCGACAACCGCGGCGACGGC
>CAZIEQ010000320.1:0-2492 GCA_964538725.1 uncultured Acidimicrobiia bacterium
CTCGGCGGCGGTGAGGAGGGCGGCGCCGACACCGCGGCGCCGATGCCTCGCCGGAATGAAGAAACACACCACAGAAAACACCGGCGTGTCGTCGACCCCTCTGGTGACGGGGGAACGCTCGATGCGTCCAAAGATCCTCCGCGGGCCCAGTGCCACCCAGCCCACCGGCTCGTCGCCGCGGTATGCAAGCAGGCCGGGAGGCGGCCCGCCAAGTACCCGCTGCTGCAGCAGCAGCCGATTGTCGTCGCCCTTGAGGCGGTCGAACTCCCGCTGGGTTTGCAAGTTCCACATGCACCAGCATCCGGCGACGGCGCCCCGAGGCCCGAACAAGGCTTCCAGATCTCCCCACCTTTCCCCGGTGACCGGCAGGACTGCGGTGACGGTGGACGCCATGAAGCCAGGCTAGGGCCCCGCCTGTCCTCCCCTGCCTCCGTCAGGCGAGAGCGACCAGCTCCAACATGCCGGTGTCGAAGTAGACGGTGTCGCCGTCGGGCATCATCAACGCACGGTCCGGATCCAACTTGGCCACGAAGTCGGTGTCGTGGCTCACCAGCACGATGGTTCCCGTATACCGTTCCAAGGCACCGAGCAGAGCCTCCTTCGCCTGCGGGTCGAGGTTGTTGGTGGGCTCGTCGAGCAGCAGCAGGTTGTGGCGCCCCACCACGAGCTGCGCCAGCGCCAGCTTGGTCTTCTCCCCTCCGGAGAGGGTGGCAGCGTCCTGGTCGATCTTGTCGGCGAGGAGAAAGTGGCCCAACACTCCCCGCAGCGTCTGGTCGGGGGCGTCGGACACGGCGCGTAGATGATCGAGGACCGCAGAGCCGGCGACGATCTGTTCGTGTTCCTGGGCGTAGTAGCCCACCGAGGTGCGGTGTCCCAGCTGAACATCGCCCAGGTCGGGGGTCTCCACGCCGGCAAGAATCCGCAGCAGCGTCGTCTTACCGGCACCGTTGAGGCCCATGATCAACATTCGTTCACCACGGTTGGTGTCCACATTCACTTCAACGAAAACCACATTGTCGCCGAAGGCCTTGGCCAGTCCTCCCGCCCTTATCGGCGTGCGCCCCGACGGTTCGGGCTGTGGGAAGCGGACCCCGACGCCACGGCCCCGCTTCTCCACCGCCACCAGCTCGTCTTTGAGACGCGCCACCCTGGTCTCCCAGGAACGGGCCCGTTTCGCCATCTTCTCGGTCGTATGTTTGAAACGGCGGATGTTGAATTCGAGACGGTCGATTTGCTCCTGCTGATGCCTGCGCTGTTTGATCCGCTGCTCACGGCGCCGGTGACGCTCCGCCATGTAGAAGCTGTAGTTCCCCCGGTAGGCCTCCAGGTGGCCACTCTCCAGTGACAGCACCGACGTGATCGACTCATCCAGCAGCGGCAGGTCGTGGCTCACCACGAGCAATGCGCCTCGATAGCTGGCCAGAAAACCCATCATCCACGCCTTGGCGTCGAGGTCCAGATGGTTGGTCGGCTCGTCGAGGAGAAGAATGTCGGTGTTGGCGAACAGCACCCGTGCCAGCTCGACGCGGCGGCGCTGGCCCCCCGACATGGTGCGTATCGGGCGGTTGAGCTCGTCGTTTCCGATGCCGACGGAGGAGGCGAACCTCTTCGCCTCCGCCTCGGCGGCATAGCCGCCGAGAGTTTCAAACTCCGTTTCGATACGGGCAAAGCGGCGGATGAGCCTCTCCCTGTCGGAGCCTTCGGCATCCTCCATGGCGAGGCGTGTTCGCTCCATTCGGCGCTGCACTTCACCGATCGACCGGGCGGTGAGGATACGCTCCAGTGTGGTCGCATCGGGGGAGTCGACGTGGGGCAGCTCAGTCTCCTGGGACAGGTAGCCGATGACTCCACGGCGTCCGATGCGGCCGGTGTCCGCCGGCCGCTCGCCGGCGAGTACTCGCAGCAGGGTCGTCTTGCCGGCGCCGTTGCGCCCTACCAGGCCTGTCTTGTCCCCCGGGTTGAGAGTGAATCCGGCGCCGGTGACGAGCACCCTGATACCGACGGTGATTCCGACGTCGCGGGCGATGATCATTGGTGGAATGGTATGCAGCCGCCAGCATGGAGCATGCAGCAAGCAGAGGGCGGCATGCGCAGGCACACAGTCGGCTGTTTCCTCGCAGCGGTGCTGGTGGCCACCGCGTGCTCGGGCAGCGGGGACGGGCCGACCACGGCACCTGCGGAGACAACGGCGGCGGCAACGACTGAGCTCACATCCACCACCGGCGCCATCTCAGGAACGACGTCCACACAGCCACCGGTAGCGACGTCGACACAGCCACCGCCGCCCGCCCACGGCTTCAGCTTCAGCCCGCAGACCACCGACCCCGAATCCTTCCTCTCGTTCTTCGCAACCGCGGCTCAGGCGTCTACCACCATCACCTGGGCGGGCGACTGGCTGGAGCTGGCCGAAGCCGACAGTGCGGCGGTCCTCCATGCCGGCGGCGCCGGCGCGCGCCAGGGTATAGAGAACATGGGTGTGGTGGGGCGACGAA
>CAZIEQ010000321.1:0-2478 GCA_964538725.1 uncultured Acidimicrobiia bacterium
CGCACAACTACACACCCTCGGTGCGGCCGGTAGTGGACGGCGGCCACCTCAGCGGATTCGTCCCCCACAGGGCGCACCACGCCGACGTCGGCGGCGAAGCGCCGGGGTCGATGCCCGCCCACGCCACTCGGATAGATCAGGAAGGCTGCATCATCTCCCCGATGCAGGCTGCCAACGACGGTGAGTGGCTGCCCGAGTTCGTCGAGCCTCTGCTGGAGGCCACCCGCACTCCCGCCGAACGGCTCGGCGACCTCTCCGCGCAGCTCGGGGCCAACGCAACCGGAGCCAGGCGGTATCTGGCCTTCGCCGGCAACGGGCGGCACACCGCACTCGCCGACACCATCCTCGACTATGGGGAGAGGCGGATGCGGGCCGCCCTGGAAGCCATTCCCGACGGCGAATACCTCTTCACCGACCATCTCGAATGGGGAGATGACGATGTGGCTGTGGCCGTCCGTCTGGTCGTCGCCGGTGACCAGGTCCACGCCGACCTCACCGGCAGCGATCCCCAGGTGGAGGGAAACATCAACGCTGTGGAGGCGGTCACCCGCTCATGCCTGTATTACGCCATCCGTGTTGCCACCGACCCGTCGATTCCCACCAACGGCGGCTGCTACCGGCCGCTGTCGCTGGAAACCCGGCCGGGGACGGTGGTGGCGGCGTCCCCACCTGTTGCAGTGGCAGCCGGCAATGTGGAAGCCAGTCAGCGGATCGCGGATGCGATGCTGGGCGCTCTCGCCAAGGCCGTCCCCTACCGCATCCCCGCCGCCGGCCAGGGCACGATGAACAACATTCTCATCGGGGCCGCGGACTTCGCCTACTACGAGACGGTTGCAGGAGGCCAGGGTGGGCGGCCCGGCGGCCCGGGTCAGTCGGGAATCCACACCGGGATGACCAATACGAGGAACACTCCCGTCGAGGCGCTGGAAGCCCACTATCCATTCCGAGTGCTGCGTTACGGGCTGCGACGTGGCAGCGGTGGCAGCGGTCATCATCCAGGCGGTGACGGCATCGTTCGCGAAGTCGAATTCCTCGTCCCTGCCACAGTGTCGTTGATGGGCGAACGGCGCCGGTTGGCGCCGTGGGGCTTGTGGGGCGGGGCACCGGGGGCAGTCGGTGAGGACTGGCTCATCCGCAACGGCCGCAGGGAGCGGCTACCGGGCAAGGTCACTTTCGATGTGGAGCCCGGAGATCACCTGCTCACACTGACCCCAGGCGGGGGAGGTTGGAACCCACCTGGTGCACGGTGAGCCCCGGCCGCGGAGCAGACGTAGATACGGTGAGAACCGGCGATGGTTAGCAGGCGACTGACAACACGCCTGGCTGCGCCGTATAGCTGAGATCGATGTCACCAAGAAGGGATTCCACGTCGATGGGAGAACCCTTCACGACCCACGACTCGCCACCGCCAGTGGCCGCGCCCGATTCCATCCCGTTGCCGTGCCCGAGCGTGACCCACCCCCGGGCGGGCTAGCGCCGATGACACTGCGTTCCGAAGGCAGTTCGACATCGTCGTGTGCGAGGAGGAAGATCCATACCGCGTCTAGCAACGACGCGACGTGATCATGATGAGCCTGGTGGATGGGGTACCACAGCCATCTACTTCCCTGAGGTGAATCGCCTGGTGCCGCGGTGCGCCTGCCCGGCATCACAGAGGCTGCCTTCAAGCACGTTGCGCCCGAGGTCGGGACGATCGTCTCCGAGCGATCGCCACTTCAGTCGGCTGTCAGCGCCTCAATGGCCTGGATGAGCCGCACCGCTGCTTCGCGGGACGCACCCCGGCCCATCAAGCCGATCCGCCACAGGCGTTGCGCCATGTCGCCCAGTCCCCCACCCACCTCGATGGAGAAATCTTCGAGGAGCCGTTGCCGCACTGCAGCGCCGTCGACGCCGGCAGGCACGAATGCCGCGGTGAGCTGTGGGAGCCGGTAGCGGCGGGGAGCCAGCATGTCGAAACCCATCGCGGCCAGCTCCGCCTGCAGGAAACGCCCCGCTTCTTCGTGGCGCAGCCAGCGCTCTTCCAGACCTTCCCTCCTGATGAGGCGCAGCGCCTCGGCCAAGGCGAACATCATCGAAATGGGTGCCGTGTGGTGGTAGGCGCGGCCGGCGCGGTTTCCCATCCAGTAGCCGGCCAGCAGGGAAACGTCGAGATACCACGACACCACCGGGTGGGACCGGTTGCCAATTCGCTCGACGGCCCGTGGGGAAAAGGTGATCGGTGCCAGGCCGGGTGGCGCTGAGATGCATTTCTGAGTACCCGAGTAGCAGACATCGACACCCCATTCGTCGACCTCGACGCGCATTCCGGCCAGGGAGGTGACGGTGTCGACCACCAGCAGCGGCTCGAGCCCGAGTGCAGGACGCAGCTCCTCCACCGGCTGGCGCACCCCGGGGGAGGGCCCGGCGTGGGCGGACGCCACCACCCCGGCGCTGCTGGCACGGGGCGGCCGGGAGATCTCATGAGGTGTGACAGCTCGC
>CAZIEQ010000322.1:0-2429 GCA_964538725.1 uncultured Acidimicrobiia bacterium
ATCGTCCCCACATTCACATGCGGCTTCGTCCGCTCAAACTTCACCTTCGCCATGGTGTCTCCTAGACGTTCACTTCCCCGCGCACGCGGGCGATGATGTCGTCCCCGATCGAATCGGGAACCCGCTGATAGGAATGGAAATGCATGGTGTACGTTGCCCGTCCCTGGGTCATGGACCGCAGCTCCGTGGCATAACCGAACATCTCCGCGAGCGGAGTACGACCGGTGACAACACGGGCAGCACCCCTCTGGTCCATCGACTCGACCTTTCCCCGCCGGGACGAAAGGTCGCCGATGACGTCACCCATGTATTCCTCGGGGGTGACGACTTCGACCTGCATGACCGGCTCCAGCAGCACTACGCCTGCCTTTCTGGCGGCGTCCTTGAGGGCCATCGAACCGGCAATCTTGTAGGCCAGCTCAGATGAGTCCACTGCATGGGATGATCCGTCGATCAGGGTGGCACGCACGTCCACCAGCGGGTAGCCCGCCAGCACCCCCGACTCCAGCGCCCCTTCAATGCCGGCATCCACGGCGGGAACGTATTCACGGGGAATAGCCCCGCCCTTGGTGGCATCGACGAACTCGTAACCGCCACCGGGGCCGGTTGGCTCCAGGTTGATCTCTACATGGCCGTATTGGCCTCGGCCACCAGTCTGGCGGATGTACTTGGCGACGACCTTCTCCACCGGGCGAGTGATGGTCTCCCGATAAGCGACCTGCGGGCGGCCCACGTTGGCCCCGACACTGAACTCGCGCAACAGGCGGTCGATGAGGATCTCGAGGTGGAGCTCCCCCATACCGGAGATGATCGTTTGTCCGGTCTCGTCGTCGGTGCGCACCAGGAACGTCGGATCTTCTTCGGTGAGCCGGCCCAGGCCCTGGCCCAGCTTGTCCTGGTCGGCCTTCGTCTTGGGCTCGATGGCCACAGAGATGACCGGGGCGGGAAACGTCATCGACTCGAGCTGGACCGGACCGTTGGCCGCAGCCAACGTGTCGCCGGTGCCGGTGTTCTTCAGACCCACCACGGCGACGATGTCGCCGGTGAACACCCCATCGACATCCTCACGGTGGTTGGCATGCATCCGCAGCAGGCGGCCGAGGCGCTCCTTCTTCCCGGTGGAAGTGTTGACCACGGAGGCCCCTTTGGATGCACTGCCCGAATAGACCCTGAAGTAGGTGAGCTTCCCCACATAGGGATCGGACATGATCTTGAAGGCGAGAGCGGAGAACGGCGCGGAGTCGTCGGCCTTGCGCTCCACAACGACTTCCTCGTCACCCGGCTTGAAGCCGGCAACGGGCGGCAGATCGGCAGGGCTCGGCAGGTACTCGATGACGGCGTCGAGGAGAGGCTGCACCCCTTTGTTCTTGAAGGCAGAGCCGCAGAGGACGGGAACGAATACCTCTTCGAGCGTGGCCTGCCGTACCGCGGCACGGATCTCCTCGCAGGTGATATCCAGATCTTCGAGGAATTTCTCGAGCAGCTTCTCATCGACCTCGGCACAAGCCTCCAGCAGCTTTCCCCGCCACTCGACCGCCTGGTCGAACAGGTGATCGGGAATGTCAGCGGTGTCCCATACCGCACCGGTGTCCTCCGGCCAGGTATGGGCCTTCATCTCGATGAGGTCCACGATCCCCAGGAAGCCGCCCTCGGCGCCGATGGGAAGCTGCAGGGGAACGGGATATGCTCCCAGCCGTTCCCGGATCGAATCGACCGACGCGAAAAAATCGGCCCCGACCCGGTCCATCTTGTTGATGAAGCAGATGCGGGGCACCCGGTAGCGGTCCGCCTGACGCCATACCGTCTCCGACTGTGGCTCGACGCCGGCAACACCGTCGAATACGGCGACGGCGCCGTCGAGTACCCGCAGCGCCCGCTCCACCTCGACGGTGAAGTCGACGTGTCCTGGAGTGTCGATGATGTTGATCCAATGGTCCGCCCAGTTGCAGGTGGTGGCGGCGGACGTGATGGTGATGCCGCGCTCTTGCTCCTGTTCCATCCAGTCCATAACGGCGGCGCCTTCATGAACCTCACCCATCTTGTAGGTGCGACCGGTGTAGAAGAGGATGCGCTCGGTGAGGGTGGTTTTACCGGCGTCGATGTGAGCCATGATCCCGATGTTGCGGGTGCGGCTCAGCGGGTATTGGCGAAGGTGCAGTTCGTCGGAAGCCATGGACCATCACCAGCGGTAGTGGGCGAAAGCCTTGTTGGACTCTGCCATCTTGTGGATGTCCTCACGGCGCTTGACGGCTGCACCGGTGTTGTTGGAGGCGTCGAGAGTCTCCGCGGCGAGGCGTTCTGCCATGGTCTGTTCTTTGCGCTGGCGGGGGTAACCGACGAGCCAAAGGACAGCTCGGGTGTGCTGCATGGGCCGACTACACACGACACGTCGCCACTACACCACACATACAAATCATCAGCGGCTATCG
>CAZIEQ010000323.1:0-2416 GCA_964538725.1 uncultured Acidimicrobiia bacterium
TACGTGACCCACCAGCGACGTGCGCGCGCCGGCCGTAGCGGGCGCCTCGCAGAGCGACGCCTGCGAGGGCGACGCCCCAGCCGGCCCGTTCCATGAGGTCATCGATTGGTATGGAAGTTTCCCGGTCGAGCCGGGCCGCCTCATCGGGGTGGAGAACGGGCTGCACAGAAGGCAAGTTATCAGCTATCGGCGGTCAGCCTTCGATGCTGCCGCCGCGGTGGCAGCCACCGCGGACGAGCCGCGGACCGATAGGCTGGTGGTAATGAACATCTCGCTGGAGTACTGCGCCGTCTGAGGCTATCGGGACCATGCCGTGAGCATGGTTGGCAAGCTGCTCGAGGAATTCGAGCACAGTATCTCGACCCTCGGCCTGATACCGAGTCGTGGTGGCGTCTTCGAAGTGACGGTCGACGGCGATCTCGTGTATTCGAAGAAGGCCACCGGCCGCCACGCCGAATACGAAGAAGTGGCGGCTCCCATCCGGGACCGGCTGGCCTAGGAGCGCGTCGACGCCGCGCCGCGGGCGGCGGCGGTTACTGCCGTCCAGGCCCGTCGCCGTCCGACTTGTCCTTCTCACGCCGCCTGGCACGCTTCTCCGCCGCCCGCACCGCCCACAGGGCCGCCAGGACGGGAATCATGAACATGGCGATCTCGTCCCACCCCCCCTGATGAGCGACCAGGACGACTCTTTGCATGATCATCCCGCCAGGATGAAGAGGCCCATGGAGGTCAGCCCGACCATCAGGACCAGCATGGCGTATTGGGTGCGCACCGCGACGACATCTCCGAACAGGGCGAGCGCCCGGTCGTGGGCCAACGCAACTCCGGCGATGTGGCCGCCGACGATGACCGCCAGCTGCACATACCACACGGCTTCGGGGGACATGAAGAAGGACACGCTCCAACCGGCAGTGCCGAACAGGTTCCAGCCCAGGCCGAAGGGGTCGGAGGCGGCGAGAACCAGCAGCTGCCCTTCGAAGAGGACGAGAGTGAAATAGTGCGCCACCGCATAGGCGAGTGCTATCGGCACCAACGTGTGGGCGAACGACGCCGCGATACGGCCCGCCGTCCATGACCCGCCGGCGATCTGGGCGGCCACCCACGACGCCACCCAGTAGCCGCCGCCGACCAACAGCACCGTGACGATGAGGGCCCGAGTGCCGAACCATTCATCGCGGGCGGTTGCCCGATACAGGTCGTTCCACCATTGAGTGGAGGACATGCCGTCGTAGGTGACGGTGCCGATCATGGCAACGATGAACGCGGTGAGCCCGCGGCGCTGTTTCAGCGCCGCCAGGGTGCGCAGCCATCCCCGGTATTCGAGTGCGGCCGACGGCGGAGCGGCGGCAACGGCTGCACCCGGGCCGTCGGGCCGCCTTCTCGTCCACGACAGCGGAGAGATCGAGGACAGCAAGCCGTTGTAGACCTCGAATGCGTCGAATCCACCCAAAGCGGACTCAGGGCCGACGATCCTGGTGAGTGCCACCATGTAGGAGGCGTACACGATCGCCGCCACCGCCAGTGTTCCCGGGTCACCGGAGTCGGGGGAAACCAGCTCCAGCCAGGTGAAGGCGAGGAAAGCTGCCGACGCCGGCCACACTCCGAGACGGTCTCCGATGTCGGTGCGCTCAGGACGGTTCCGGGCGCCGATGAGGCTCAGCGTCCTCCATGGGCTGATCCACGGCCACATGTTGCCAACGGCGGCAGCCAGAAACGGGATAACGAGCCAGAAGTACACCCAAACCAGCGGCGGGCCGATGTCGAGGGTGGTCTCGTCACCGGCGGCGAGGCCGTTGACGATCACCAGCGCGAAAGCGACCACTCCCAGCACGGCCAGTCCCCGGCGAACACCGGGGAGCCATGAAACGCTGATCTGGCGCGAGGGGCGAGGCGTCTGCAACCGCGGCTCCCGCCACAGCGCGGAGACCGCCAGGAAAGACAGGATGAGAGCCACCCCGGCGCCGACGACGAAGAAGCTCAGCGGCACCGGCAGATCGGCACGCCCGCCGATGCCGTGTGCAACCAGGACTCCGCTCACTTCACCACCAACTCGAGGAGGAACTGGCCGCTGCCTTCTAGTTCCACCTCGAAGATACCGGGAATGTCGGCGGAGAAGGCAATGACTTGGCGCTCTCCCGGCGTCAGGTCGACGAGGATGTCGTAGCCGTGGATGTGGACCTCGTCGGCAGTATCGGAGGTGACTGCGACCTGGACGACTTGACCGAGAGCCACTTCCAGCCGGTCCGGGCCTTCGACGACACCACCGGCAGCCGAATACTCGGCATCGATGGGGGCGTCGGCGGCTCCGGTTGTGATCGCGGTGCCGCCACCGTCGTCGTGATCATCGGCATGCTCTCCAACGTGATCCTCCGCCGCCCGTGTCCTAGCCGCCGTGGGGCTCACGGGCACTGGCTCG
>CAZIEQ010000324.1:0-2409 GCA_964538725.1 uncultured Acidimicrobiia bacterium
GCGCCACCGCCCTTTCGGTGATTTCAACGATGAGCTGATCCGGGTCGATGCCGTGTCTGTGGAGGGCACGTGTCACGTCGGCGACGATGTCGCCTTCTACCAGTTCCTGCGGCGACAGGTTGACCGACACCGCCGGTTTGGATCCATCGGGATGCGCGGGCCACCGGCTCGCATGGGCGCAGGCAGTGTCCACCACCCATCTTCCCAGCGGCACGATGAGCCCGGACTCTTCGGCCAGGGGGATGAACTCGTCGGGGGAGATCGGCCCGTGGCGGGGATGGTTCCACCGGGTGAGAGCTTCCAGGGCGAAGATCCGCCCGCTGTCCAATGCGACGATCGGCTGGTAGTGGAGCGACAGGTCCCCTGCCTCGAGGGCGGCTTCCAGATCGGCTCGCAGCTCGGCGCCACGCATGATCGTCTTCTCGATGGTGTCGTCGAAGATGCGGAAGGTGCCTTTGCGTCTCCCTTTGGCGGCGTACATGGCCTGATCGGCGTGCCGTATCAGCTCTGCGGGGTCCTGACCGTCGCCGAGGAACGCCGCCCCGATGCTGGCATGGGTCGACACCTGCCTTCCCGATATGAGGAACGGCCGGTTGAGAGCTTCGCCGATCCGCTCGGCGACCCTGGTGGCGTCATCTGGAGAGTTGAGCCCCACCAGCAGAATGGCGAACTCGTCGCCGCCCATACGGGCGATGGTGTCGTCAGGCCGGCAGCATGATCGGATGCGTTCGGCCACCCCTACCAGCAGCTCGTCGCCGGCGGGATGGCCGAGAGTGTCGTTGACACCTTTGAAATCGTCCAGGTCCAAGTACAGCATCGCCGTGTCACCTGGTGGGGATTCCGCGGCGGCTTCGGCGACCCGTTCCTGGAGCAGCGAGCGGTTGGCCACACCGGTGAGTGTGTCGTGGGTGGCACGATGTTTGAGACCTTCTTTGAGTTTGGCGAGCTGGGCCAAAGAGTCCTCCAACCTGCCGTTTTCCAGAGACACGCTGACTTGGCTGGCAAGTGTTTCCAAAAAGCGAAGCTCGCGGGTGGAGAAACGGCGCACATCGCCCATCGGGTCGGTGACCACCATGACTCCGATGGTCGCCTCCGGCCCGTGTACAGGGGCGACCATTCCCAAGCAGCCGGCGGCTGTTCCCCAGCGGGGGGCAGCACCCGTCTCGATGAGCCGGCAGCGGCCGCTGCGAAGCGTCGCCATCCACACTTCGTCACCGCCGGGGGCTGCGATGCCGTGCATCTCTTCGATGTCACCGTCGGGTCCGGCGGCTGCACGCAACCCGGCGGAGCGGGAACCCCCCGGGAAGATGACGATTTCAGCGTTGCGGGCCTGGAACATGGTGCGTGCATGGGTGACGGCGGCGGTCATGGTGGCTTCGACCTGGGGGGAGCTGTGAAGCGCTTTGGTGGCCTCGTAGAGCCCCTGCAGCCGCTGGTGCTCTTCACGTTGTGTCACGTGTGCCCGGTATGCCAGGTAGAGGATGATGGGAGGCACCGCCGCTGCCCATGCCAGTCCCTGCTGTGACCAGAGGACGGTCACCGCCACCAGCCCGAGGCTGGTGTTCATCGTGGCCGCCGCCCCTCCCAGCTTCATCACGTTGAGCCGATCGGCACGGCTGATCTGTCCACCGGAGAGCCGGATGGCACTGTTGATCAGCACGTTGGCGACGACCACCGCCAGCCCCATGGCGACGAGCACTCCGAGCCAGCCGCGGGATCCCAGCGGGTTGCCGTCTCCCAACACCGCGCGGAACACGATCACCCCCAGGGCAGCCTGGAGGGTGAACTGGGCAACGTTGAACGACGCTTTGACCGGCGACTGGCGCCGACCCACTCCGAAGGCGAGCGCATTCCCGATGAACTGGGCGGCTATCAGCCCGGCCGGGTCGACGAAGAAGAGGCCCACCACCAGAGGGACTTCGCTCATCGAGAAAGAGTGGGCGTTCTCGCGGAACTGGATGTGGACCACCGCCAGTTCGGCGAAATAGACCAGGGGGATCATCAGCAGCCAGTTGAGATGGAACGGGCCTTGCACGGCGTCGACGTGGCGGACCTGCCATGCGGTGGCTGCGGCCACCGCCGACACCAGCACGATCAGGCTCCACACTCGGCGTTCGGCGGGCGCCGCGTCCGAAGGGGTGGCGGCCGGTGTTGAGCTGGTGGGAGGTGGCGACATGGGTCTCTCCCCGACGGGCGGGATCAGGCCTCTACGAGGCGCGGTGTGTCACAGCCACAGATGGGTTGCCCAAGCATCGGAGCTCCACGACGCCCCCGACCAGGAGGCTCCCGACCACGACGCCCCCGACCACGACGCCCCGGACCAGGAGGCTCCCGACCAGGAGGCGCCGGACCATGAGGCGCCGGACCATGAGGCGCCGGACCATGAGGCGCCGGACCATGAGGCGCCGG
>CAZIEQ010000325.1:0-2396 GCA_964538725.1 uncultured Acidimicrobiia bacterium
GCTGATACCCTTATGGAGCAGTCGTGCGCACTTCTCGGAGACGGCGAGGGTGCGGATCGAGCCAGCGGGGCTGGAGGACTCCTGACACGGCCGCCGGCCGGCGGGATACGATCGGTCGGTGCGTCGACTCGAATCTCGCCTGTTTCGCATCAACGATCGGCTCTCCGAACTCGTTGAGGAAGCGCGCCTGGCCGGCGCCGAGCTGGAGATGCTCCGCCACATCGACGACGACGCTCGCAGAGACGCCGCGGTGACCGACAACCCGTTGGATCGCGACGACGCCCGGGAGACGGCGCGCGACGTCGCCAGGTTCGAGAAGGTGCTGGCGGACATCGCCGACGAACGGGATGAACTGGAGGCGAAACGGGACCGGCTGCTGGGGAAGCTGTAGACCGGGGCACATCCTTAACATCATCTCATGCCCACCTTCACCCTGATCGATGGTCACAGCCTCGCATACAGGGCATTTCATGCACTGCCCACGGATCTGTCTACCCCGGCGGGGCAGGTGACCAACGCCGTCTTCGGGTTCACTTCGATGGTCATCAAACTTCTCTCCGAAGAGCATCCCGATGCGGTCACGGTGGCGTGGGACACTCCGGGGGGAACGTTTCGTTCCGTCGAATACCCCGCATACAAGGCACAGCGCCAAGCTGCCCCCGACCTGTTCCGCAGCCAGCTGCCTCTGATGGACCGCGTCGTCGAGGTGCTCGGTCTTCAGCAGGTGAGGCTACCCGGGTATGAGGCAGACGACGTCATCGCGACGCTGGCGCGCAAAGCGGCGGGCAATGGATGGGATGTTCAGGTAGTGACCGGTGACAGGGACGCTTTCCAGTTGGTCGATGACCGAATCACAGTGCTGTACCTCAGGCGGGGCGTTACCGACACAGTGCTCGCAGACCGCGAATGGATCCGGGAGCGCTACGGGATCGACCCGGAACGGTATCCGGACTACGCAGCGTTGCGCGGCGATACCTCGGACAATCTGCCGGGGGTTCCCGGTGTCGGAGAGAAGACTGCTGCGAGACTCCTCCAGGGCTACGGCACGTTGGAAGGCATCTACGAGCACTTAGGCGAGCAGACTCCCCGGTTGGCCACCAACCTGGCCGCCGCCAAAGACCAGGTGTTCCTCAACCGCAGACTCACGGTGCTGGTCGACGACGCCCCCATCGGGGACGAGGGAGCACAGCAGCCATTGCAGCCGTGGGATCCAACCGAGGTGAGGCACGTATTCGACGAGCTTGCATTCAAGATGCTGTGGGAGCGTCTCGTAGACGCCGGTGGCAGGCGGGAACCCGGTGGAGGAGAGACTCTCGAAGTGGAGACGCGCTACGCCTCTGCTTCGGATTGGGCGAACCTCGGCGGCCCGCTGTTCCTGGAACCGTTGTGGCGGGACGGCACTCTGCAGGGCGTCGCCGTTGCCGCATCCGGCGACGAGGCGTTGTACGCGGACGCCGGCGAGATTGCCGCCCTTGCCCCCATCTTCGCCGACCCCCGAATCGCCAAGAACCTCTACCAGGCAAAGCCGCTGCACCGTTGGCTGCTGAAGCTGGGGCTGGATCTGCAGGGTGTCGTATTCGACCTGACCGTCGCCTCCTATCTCATCAACCCGGGGGCCCGCACTCCGAGGCTCGAGGAGGCTGCAAAAGACATCCTCGACCTCGAGCTGGAACGCGCTCCCAGCGAAGAGAAGAACGGTCAGGCCACCCTCGACTCGGTGGCTGGGCCGGAAAGTGCCGACGTGGAAGGGGGAGGAAGGCGGGTGGTCGCACTCGCCAGACTGGCGGCTCCGCTGCGCGAACGTGTGGACGCACGGGGAGGCGGCAAGCTGTTTGACGAGGTGGAGCTGCCGCTGATCCGGGTGCTGGCCCGCATGGAAGTCGCCGGCATCGGCGTCGACCGGGAGTACCTGACGGGCGTGGCGGCCGACCTGCGCGGCCGGATAGGAGAGCTCGAGACTCGAATTCACGGCCTCGCCGGTGAGTCGTTCAACGTCAACTCGACGCTGCAGCTGCGACGCGTGCTGTTCGACCATCTCGGACTGCCGGTGGTGAAGAAGACACCCAAAGGTGCTCCCTCGACCGATGCTGCAGTCCTCGGCAAGCTGGCGGCCGACCATCCCATCGCCGAGGCCCTCGTCGCCTATCGCGAATTGGAGAAGCTTCGCTCCACCTATGTCGACGGGTTGCTGCCGCTGATCGCGGCGGACGGCAGAATCCATGCCCGCTTCAATCAGACGGCCGCCGCGACCGGACGGTTGTCATCCGAACAGCCCAACCTGCAGAACATTCCGGTCCGGTCGGCGGAAGGCCGCAGCATCCGGCGTGACCTCATACCCGGTCCCGGGCTCTGCTTCGTAGCCGCGGATTACAGTCAGATCGAGCTGACGTGTCCGC
>CAZIEQ010000326.1:0-2388 GCA_964538725.1 uncultured Acidimicrobiia bacterium
CGCTTCATCTCTCACCTCCCCGATAATGAGACGCTGGCGGCAGCGCCCGGGGCGGTCGACAGCCTCCTGGAGCGTGTCACCGCCGCCGGGCCGAGGGACCGCCTCGCCGACTATCTGGGTGACGAGCCGCTGCACGAGGCGATGCGGTCGGGAAGGATGGCCGAGTTCTTTCGCGAGCGCAGCGGGTCCATGTTCCCCGACTCCTTCGTGTCGGGAGTCATCAACCCGTTCGGCATAGGCGTCGTCTACCACTACGAAGGCGACGATGCGGTTGCTCGCGTCACGCTTGGGGATGCTTACGAGGGTGCGCCGGGCAGGGCTCATGGCGGTGTGGTCGCCGCGGTTCTCGACGAGACGATGGGCATGGTCCTGCCTCTCACCGGGCAGTTCGCTTTCACTGGGTCGATGAACGTCGTCTACGAAGGCCCCACCCCCATCCGCGTTCCGGTGGAGTTCCGCGCCCGTCTACGAGGCCGCGACGGCCGCAAGCTGTTCATCGAAGCTGAGGCATCCCACGACGGGCAGCGTTTTGCCCGTGCAGAAGCCACCTTCATCACTGTGGACTCCTACAGCGATCTGGTCGGCTGAGCCGGGAATCCGCGGCTCTCCTTCCGCCGTTGAGGGAGAAGACAACATGGGCAGCCGACCGCGGATCTCCGCCCGGTACCCTGGCCGTATCGAACCGAGGAGCAGCAATGCGCGAAGCCGTCATCGTGTCCACCGCCCGCACACCGATCGGTAAGGCCTACCGGGGCGCCTTCAACGATCTGAAAGCGCCGACGATGGCGTCTCATGCCGTCCGTACCGCCGTGGAGCGCAGTGGAGTCGACCCGGCTGAGATCGATGACGTCATCATGGGTTGTGCCATGCAGCAGGGCAGCACCGGTTACAACGTTGCCCGCCAGATCGGCATCGCCTCGGGCCTACCGTCATCGGTTTCCGGAATGACGGTAGACCGCCAATGCTCATCGGGTCTCATGGCGATCTCCATCGCCGCCAAGCAGATCACCGGTGACGGTATGCAGACCATCGTGGCGGGTGGTGTGGAGTCGATCAGCCTGGTACAGAATCAGAGCTACCGCACCGACAACGCCATCGACGAAAACCTGGTCGCCATCGAGCCCAACATGTACATGCCGATGTTGCAGACCGCCGAGGTGGTGGCGGAGCGCTACAGCATTTCCCGGGAAGCCCAGGACGACTACGGGTTGCAGAGCCAGCAGCGCATGGCGGCGGCGCAGCAGGCCGGGTTGTTCGCCGATGAGATCATCCCGGTGACCGCAACCAAAACCGTCAAGGACAGGGAGAGCGGGGAAACGAGCAAGGAGGAGGTAACCCTCACCCTCGACGAAGGCAACCGTCCCGAAACGACGTTGGCGGGCCTGGCGTCGCTCAAACCGGTGTTTGATGGGGGAACGGTTACTGCAGGCAACGCCAGCCAGCTCTCCGACGGCGCCGCTGCGGTGGTGGTTATGGAGGCCGGGGAAGCCGCCCGGCGCGGCCTCGAGCCGTTGGGCGCCTACCGGGGGATGGCGGTCGCCGGATGTCCACCTGACGAGATGGGCATCGGGCCGATCTACGCCATACCCAAGCTCTTGGACAAGACAGGTCTCGACATGGGGGACGTTGGCCTGTGGGAGCTCAACGAAGCCTTTGCATGCCAGACCATCTACTGCCGTGACAAGCTCGGCATCGACAACGACATCTTCAACGTCAACGGCGGATCGATTTCCATCGGCCACCCTTACGGGATGAGTGGGGCCCGCATGACGAGCCACGTGCTGCTGGAAGGCAGGCGCCGCGGAGTCCGCTACGGAGTGGTGACCATGTGCATCGGGGGTGGCATGGGCGCCGCCGGCCTGTTCGAGATCTTCTGAGGTTTCGCCGGACGACATAGGCTGCGCCCCGGCCGACGAAAGGACTGCCATGCCTGCCATCATCGCCAAAGACCGTTTCGTAGCCCTCGCCGGTAGCGACCTCGGTGCATCCGACTGGTTCCTCATCGACCAGGAGCGTGTAGACCAGTTCGCCGACGTCACCATCGATCATCAGTTCATCCACGTCGATCCGGTGAAGGCCGCGGCGACGCCGTTCGGCGGGACGATCGCCCACGGATTCCTCACCGTGGCGCTGCTGGTCCATTTGATGAAGGACATTTCCGTCGTGCCCCAAGGCGCCGTCATGGGGATCAACTACGGGTTCGACAAGGTGCGCTTCCTCACCCCGGTGAAGGTGGGCAGCAGGATACGTGCCACCGCCCGGGTTGCCGACGTTGCGGAGAAGTCGCCGGGCCAGTTCCTCGTCACCTACGACGTCACCGTCGAAATAGAAGGGGAGGCCAAACCGGCCTTGGTGGCGCGCTGGCTCGGCATGACGGTCGTCGCCTAG
>CAZIEQ010000327.1:0-2385 GCA_964538725.1 uncultured Acidimicrobiia bacterium
TTTTGGCGTTGTTGAGCGCCGGGGGGTGGCGCTGAGAGACGCCAGAATGGAGGGGGAAAAGGGGAGGTCCCACATGGAAGCCTTCATATGTGATGCGATCAGGACGCCGATCGGTCGCTACGGCGGAACGCTGAGCAGCATCCGCACCGACGACCTCGCTGCCTTGCCGATCAGCGCCCTGATGGAGCGCAACCCGGACGTGGATTGGAAAGCCGTCGACGACATCATGTACGGCTGCACCAACCAGGCGGGGGAAGACAACCGCAACGTGGCGCGTATGGCCGGCCTCCTCGCCGGGTTGCCTGTAGAGGTCGGCGGCGTCACCATCAATCGGCTTTGTGGCTCCGGCATGGAGGCAGTCGGTCAGGCGGCACGCGCCGTCAAGACGGGAGAAGCCGATCTGATCGTCGCCGGCGGTGTGGAGTCGATGTCACGGGCACCGTGGGTGGTCGGTAAGGGAACCACCGCTTTCAGCCGCGACGCCCGTATCCACGACTCCACGATCGGTTGGCGGTTCGAGAACCCGCGCATGGTGGAGTGGTACGGCGTCGACGAGATGCCCGAGACGGCCGAGAACGTGTCCAAGGAGTTCGACGTCGCCCGCGAAGACCAGGATGCCTTCGCCCTGCGTAGCCAGCAACGTGTTGCCGCCGCCCAGGATTCAGGTCGGCTGGCCGAAGAGATCCTCCCCGTCGAAGTGCCCGTGCGCAAGGGAGCCCCGATCGTCGTCGACACCGATGAACATCCCCGCCGCGATACAAGCCTCGAGAAGCTTGCCGGTTTGCGGACGATCTATCCGGGCGGCACGGGGACGGCGGGCAACGCATCGGGCATCAACGACGGGTCGTGTGCCCTGGTGATCGCCTCTGCCGATGCCGCCGGCAGCTACGGCATGGAGCCCAAGGCCCGGGTGATCGGCATGGCGGTGGCGGGAGTGCCGCCGCGGACGATGGGCACGGGCCCGGTGCCCGCCACCGAGAAACTCCTGAAACGCATCGGCATGTCACTCGGCGACTTCGGTGTCGTCGAATTGAACGAAGCATTCGCATCCCAGGCGTTGGCGGTGTTGCGCAGCCTTGGCATTCCCGACGACAGCACCCAGGTCAACCCGAACGGTGGCGCTATCGCGCTCGGCCACCCACTGGGCATGACGGGAGCCCGCCTGGTCGCCACAACCGTCTACGAGATGCTTCATGCCGGCCATCGTTTCGGATTGGCCACGATGTGCATCGGCGTCGGCCAGGGCATCGCCATGGCGTTGGAACTGGTCGCCTGACCCTGGCGACGGTGGCGGCTATTCGTCCTCTGGGTCACGGCGCAGCCGCTTGAGGCGAGAACGGTGCCTCTTGTCCGCCAGCCTCCGCTCTCGTACCCCCGGCGGAGGCCTGGTGGGGCGCCGCCGAGGCTCCGGCTTGGCGGCCTGCTCGATGATGTCGACAAGCCGCCGCAGAGCAATCTTGCGGTTGCGCCACTGCGATCGGGATTCGGCTGCCGCCGCTCGCACCTGCGATTTCCCCAGCTTCCCGATGATCCTGCGCTTTGTCGCTTCGTCGAGGGCCCGGCTGGAGGCCACGTCGAAACGCACCTCGACGCGGGTCGACGACCGGTTGGCGTGCTGGCCACCGGGACCGCCGGACGTGGTGAAAGTCCACTGCAGCTCATCGCGGGGAATGTGCACTCCGCCAAGGTAATCGGCGGCCCTCGATCGCCGGTGCGGACAGACCTGGGACACTGCCGGCCGCGTCGTGTACAACATATGAGCAGTTCGACCACGACGCAGTGGCAGACTGCTCCACTTGGGGGCACATTCTGTTGGAGAATCTGAGCCGCACATGAACCCAATCCCCGCCAGCGTCCCCATCGGCGTCGTGGGCGCCGGCACGATGGGGAGTGGTATTGCCCACGTGGCCGCCGCCGCCGGGCATCGGGTGCTGCTGCACGACGCGATGCCGGGCGCTGCCACAGCCGCGAAACGCGCCGTGTCCGACCGCCTCGCCCGCCGGGTGGCAGCGGGGAAGATGAACGGCGAGGACGCCGCAGCTCTGGTGGATCGGATTCGGGTCGTCGACGACGTCGCCGGCTTCGCCGACGTGGGGCTGGTGGTCGAGGCGGTGGTGGAAGACCTCGGCGTGAAACGTCTCCTGTTCGGCCGCTTCGAGGAGGTGGTTGCCTCCACAGTCGTGCTGGCCTCCAACACGTCGTCACTTTCGATCACCGACATCGCCGCCGGGCTACTCCATCCGGGTCGCGTGGTCGGTATGCACTTCTTCAACCCGGCGCCGGTTTTGCCACTCGTCGAGGTGGCGTCGGGTGACGCCACCACCGAGGAGGCGGCCGGCACCGCGGCCGCCACCGCAGCCGCCTGGGGCAAGACCCCTGTGCGAT
>CAZIEQ010000328.1:0-2358 GCA_964538725.1 uncultured Acidimicrobiia bacterium
CGGGAGACGAGTCGGCGGTCCGGTCGGTTCTCGGATCCCTCGACTCGTTCAGCGGGCTCTTCGGGATCGTCGAACCCTGACCGACGGGCGGCGGCTCACGTATCGGCCAAAGATGCCGATCGGTTGGCATGGGAGTATGCGTTGAGGAGGTGGCCGGGGTAGGCCGAGCCGTGTCGACTGTCGAGGTCGTCCCGGTCACGAATGTCATCCACTCCGAACCGATTATTGTGCCCGACAAGCGATGGTGGCCCGGGCTCGATGGGCTGCGGGGTGTGGCCGTAGTGCTGGTTGTCGCCTTCCATCTTTGGCCCGATGTCCTGCCCGGAGGATGGGTCGGGGTGTCGATGTTCTTCACGTTGTCGGGATTTCTGATTACCACGGTGTTGCTTGATGAAAGGGCAAGGAACGGGCGGATCAGCTTCGTCGGTTTCTGGGGCAGAAGGGCTCGACGTCTGGCCCCGGCGCTGTTGGTCACGGTCGTGACCGTCGTCGGGTTGACGGCACTGTTCGATCCGAATTCACTGCACTCAGCGGCCATGGATGGAGCCGCCGGGCTCGCCTATATCGCAAACTGGAAGGCCGCAGCCGCGCCGGGGGGATACGGGGCAATATTCGGATCGCCGGGAGCGTTCGACCATCTCTGGTCCTTGGCGGTCGAGGAGCAGATCTATTTGATACTGCCGATTCTGTTCGTCATCGCATCTAGATCACGGTTGTGGAGCGTCGCCGCTTGGCTCGGGTCGATCGCCATCATCGCCGCTGGCACCTACCACTGGTGGGGGAGCCCCGACTCCTATTACGTGACTCCCGTGAGGGCCGTGGAGGTGGCCTTCGGTGCCGCAGCTGCCGCCATCGTATGGCGATTCGATGAGAGGGCCGGCACCACGCCCAGGTCCGGTCGGCTGGGCGCCGTACTGGCTCTGGCCGTCGGTGCCGTCGGGGTTGTGTCGTTGGCTTGGGTGGCGACTACATGGACAGAGAATGACCGCCTCCTCTTTCGAGGCGGGCCGGTGTTTTTCGCGGCGGCGTCAGTCGCAGTGGTGATCATGGCCATTGGGCATCCCGGGCCGTTGGCTCATCCGGTGGTTCGGTGGCTGGGGACACGCAGCTACGCGATCTACCTTTGGCACTGGCCTCTAATTGCTCTGTTCAACTGGCATCCGGTGGTGATCATTCTGGTCACGGGCATTGTCTCGGAGCTGTCGATGAGAATCGTCGAGACACCGATCCGTCGGGTTCGGGGCTATGGGGTCCGGATCACCAGACCGATTCTGACTCTCGGATCCCTCGCTGCGGCGACCGCCGTTCTGGGGGTGGTCATTGGTACGCAAGTGGCTTCACCTCAGGTGGCGATCGCCATGGATCAACCGATCCTGCCTGCGGGTTTCACACCGGGAACAGCACCGACTGTGTTCGTGATCGGGGACTCGACCGCATACGCCGCTCTCGACGGATTGAGGGCTTGGAGCGATCGGACCGGATCGATGTGGGTGGTCAACGGTGCCGTTCGGGGTTGTAGCCCTCTCCAGGATCCCCTCACCCGGGTCAGGCACCTCCGCCCTCGGATCGACCTAACGGGAGTCAGCCCGGACAGCGATACCGAGTCATGCCGATTCAGCATCCCTGACCTGGCGACTTTGGCCGGTGGCAGCATTCCCGACGAGGTGCTGGTGCTCGACTGGGGGACGATCGCGTTGGCTCACGTGAACCCGGATCATCCGTTCGACCGGCCGGCCGACCTTCACATGGCCGACCCGCAGATGATCGATTTGATCACCGAGGTGTATCAGCAGAGGATCGACGAGGCCGCGGGCTACGGCGCCACTCTGATACTCACCACGGCGCCTCATCTCGGGGCTGGCAGCTCCGGGTTCTTCGCATCCATCCGCGATAGCTCATCCGTCGATATCGATGCCTACAACGCGGTCGTGACGGAGATGGCGGCGGTCAACAGCAACGTCGAGCTGATCCACAGCGGCGAGGCGATCGACAGCAGTCCGCTCACGTACCCGCGATCCGACGGTGTCCATCTTGATCGCGGAAAGACCAATCTGCGGTTCGCCCGTGATCAGCTCGCAGCCGTGTTGGTTCACCAGGCGCAGAGTTCCCGACAGGCGTCGGCGATCTTGTCGGAGTCGGGGCGGTAGGCGTCTTCGAGCGGTGGGCTGAACGGCACCGGAATGTCGAGGCCCCCCAGCCGCTTGACCGGGGCATCAAGATGCTGGAAACACTCATCGGCGATGACGGCGGCCACCTCGGCACCCACCCCCGCCAAACGGTTGGCTGCGTGGACCACCAGTGCCCTGCTGGTGCGAGCAACTGACTCGAGCACGGTGGCGGT
Organism: uncultured Acidimicrobiia bacterium; assembly: GCA_964538725.1. Taxonomy (GTDB): domain Bacteria; phylum Actinomycetota; class Acidimicrobiia; order Spongiisociales; family JAOTWH01; genus CAZIEQ01. The sequence goes on from CAZIEQ010000328.1 coordinate 2,342, forward strand.
GTCGAGCGGTTTGAGCG
>CAZIEQ010000329.1:0-2329 GCA_964538725.1 uncultured Acidimicrobiia bacterium
TTTTGGGAGGAGGGCCGACACGATGTAATCATAGTAATATCCACTGCGCCAATAACTCGGCGCGGCGGCCGGCCGGAACCCCGGGCCGGGAGCCGATGGTACCTCCCCCCGGCGACGCCGCCCGCCGCTAGTTGAGCTAATCGGCGGCGCCGAAGGCCTGGATCTCCTCCATCTCCTGAGGGGACAGTTCCCGGGGGACCTCACCCCGGTTGATCTTCTCCGTCTGGACGTGGTGGCGGATGTCCTCGACGATCTCGGCGTTCGACAGCGTCGTTGTGTCTCCGATGTCGGCGAAGTTGGAGATGGATGCGATCACCCGGCGCATGATCTTTCCTGAACGGGTCTTGGGCATGTCGGCGACCGTCCACACGTTTTTCGGCCGGGCGATCTTGCCGATGCGGGTCTCGATGGCCTTGGCCACCTTGTCCTCGATCTCCTGGGACCGTTCCAGCCCCGGCTTCAGCGACACGTACATTTCCACGGCCCGACCCCGTATCTCGTCGATGACCGGCACCGCGGCAGCCTCGCCGATCTCGTCGACTGTCATGCTTGCCGACTCCAACTCTTTGGTCCCCAGCCGGTGCCCGGCAACGTTGATCACGTCGTCGATCCGGCCCAGGATCCGGAAGTAGCCGTCGGCGGCCTCAACAGCGCCGTCGCCTGCCATGTACGGCCAGTCGTGCCAGTCGGTGCTGTTGCGGTCCCGGCAGTATTTGGCGTAGTAGATGTCGACGAAGCGTTCCGGCTGTTTCCAGATCGTCTGGAAGATGCCCGGCCACGGGTTGCGGATGCAGATGTTGCCTGCGCTGCCGCTGCCCGCCTCCACCTCGTTGTGGTCGTCGTCGTAGACCGCCGGATACACACCCAACACCCCCGGGCCGCAGCTTCCCGGCTTCATCGGCTGCAGGCCGGGGAGGGTGCTGCCCAAGAACCCGCCGTTCTCTGTCTGCCACCAGGTGTCGACGATCACCGCTTCACCCTTGCCGACGGCTTCGTGATACCAGCGCCACACCTCCGGTTCGATCGGCTCGCCGACGGTGGTCATGTGCTTGAAGTGGTAGTTGTACTTTGCCGGCTCGTCGGGTCCGAGCTTGCGCAGCATGCGGATGGTGGTGGGGGCGGTGTGGAATATGTTCACCCCGAGCCGCTCCGCTATCCGCCACGGCCGTCCCGGATCCGGGTAGGCGGGTGCCCCCTCATACATCACGCTGGTCGTTCCCAGCGCCAGCGGCCCATAGACGATGTAGGAGTGGCCGGTTATCCACCCGATGTCGGCGAAACACCAGTAAGTGTCCTCGGGGTGGATGTCCTGGTAATACTTCGACGTGCCGGCGACGTAGGCCAGATAGCCGCCGGTGGAGTGCTGGCATCCTTTGGGCTGCGCCGTCGTGCCGCTGGTGTACATGAGAAACAGCGGCGCCTCCGCAGGCATGGAAACCGGCTCCACCACCGCCCCGTGATAGTCCGCCATCAGCTCGTCGACGAAGAAGTCCCGTCCCTCCATCATCGGGCTGTGCGACGCGTATTGGCCCGGGTGGCGCCGCCACACCAGCACCTTGTCGACCACCACGCCGCGGTCGGCAGCCGCGGCCACCGCCTCATCCGCCTTGGCCTTGTGATCCAACAGCTCACCGTTGCGGTAGTAGCCGTCCATCGTCACCAGAACGTGGCTCTCCGAGTCTGCAATGCGATCACCGCACGCCTCGCCGCTGAACCCGCCGAAGACCTCGGAGTGGACGACGCCGAGACGGGCACAGGCCAACATGGAGACCGGCAGCTCGGGGACCATCGGCAGGTGGAACGTCACCCGGTCGCCGACCTCAACGCCGGCGAAACCCCGCAGCAGGGCGGCAAACTCGTTTACCCGCCGGTACAGCTCCTGATAGGTGACCGCCTTGGTTTCCTCCGTCTCCGGCTCCGGCACCCAGATGAGCGCCGCCTTGTTGCGGCTCGACGCCAGGTGGCGGTCGACGCAGTTGTAGGAAGCGTTCAGCTTGCCACCGACGAACCACTTCCAGAACGGAGCGTTGGCGGTATCCAGCGTCGTATGCCAATAGGCGTCCCAGTCCAACAGGTCGGCATACTCTTTGAAACACTCGGGGAACCGTTCCTCTGCGAAGCGCTCCAATACCGCCGGATCGCCGGCATTCGCCTGTGCGATGAACCTCGCCGGCGGGTAGTAGTACTCCTCTTCCTGCCAATGAACGGCGATTTGGGCCTCGGAAACCTGTGATCTCCCCGCCGACTTCTTCGTTGCCACTATCCAGCCTCCTATGGAGCCGCCACTCCCACTTCCCGCGGTGACGAATGCCCAGTTCTAGCAGCAGGC
>CAZIEQ010000330.1:0-2273 GCA_964538725.1 uncultured Acidimicrobiia bacterium
GCCGCCTGCGCATCGCGCCCCGTCCCCATCGCCCCCAGGTTGGGGCTGGCCCACGCCCGGCTCACGCGCTGCGGCCGCCCGATACACCTCCCTGTCGAGGCTGCTTGCCACGGTGGCGAGCCATTCGGCGGCAAGAGCCTGGTTGGCGAACGACATGTCCATCACATCCGCCGGATGTCCTTCTGCGGCACTGAGGTTCACCAGCCTGCCTTCGGCCGCGACCAACAGGCGCCGGCCGTCACCGAGGGTGAACTGCTCGAGGTTGGTGCGGATGGGCGACTTGTCGACGGCCATCTCCGCCAGCGCGTCGAGGTCGATCTCCACGTCGAAGTGGCCGGCGTTGGCCAGCAGAGCCCCGTCTTTCATGGCGGCGAAATGTTCGGAGCGGAGAACATGGATGTCGCCGGTGACGGTTATGAAGACGTCGCCGGCGGCGGCGGCGTCCAGCGCCGTCATGACCCGATGGCCCTCCATTACCGCAGACAATGCCCGTACCGGGTCGACTTCGACGATCACCACCGACGCCCCCAGCCCTGCTGCCCGTTGCGCCACTCCTTGACCACAGTGACCGTATCCGACGACGACGACGGTCTTGCCGGCGAACAGCAGGTTGGTGGCCCGCATGATCCCATCCAGCGCTGACTGGCCGGTCCCGTGGCGGTTGTCGAACAGGTGCTTGGTGTCGGAGTCGTTGACGGCCACGGCCGGGAAGCGGAGCACCCCGCTTGCAGCCATCGCCCTGAGCCTGATCACTCCGGTGGTGGTCTCTTCGGTTGATCCGAGAACCGTCTGCTCGGTTCGATCCTTGTGGAGGACCCCGACCAGGTCGGCGCCGTCGTCCATGGTGATGGCAGGCTCGATGTCCAAGACGGCATTGATGTGGTCGTAGTAGGTGCCGGCATCCTCGCCGCGAACGGCGAACACGGGTATGCCGTCGGCAACCAGCGCGGCAGCGACGTCGTCCTGAGTGGACAGCGGGTTGGATGCGCACAGGGCCACCCGAGCGCCGCCCGCTCGCAGTGCGGTCATCAGGTTTGCCGTTTCCGCGGTGACATGCAGGCATGCTCCGACCGCCAGCCCGTCGAGCGGGCGGCTGGCGGCAAACCTTTCCCCGATGCGGGCGAGCACCGGCATGCGGCGCCCCGCCCATTCGATCCTCCGACTCCCCTGCTCGGCGAGATCGGGGTATGCGATGTCGTGCTTCATCCGTCCTCTCTCAATCTCTCATTCTTCGTTTGAACTCTTCGAGATGTTCCACCGCCCCGGCATCAGCGCCGCGACGCTCCGCCATCTCAACGGACAACAGGTCGCCGACGACGGTGAGGCTGAACAGCCGGGCAAGGGGACCGTCACCTCGGCTGTGGACCTCGGCGAGACAGGCCCCACCGAGCACATCTCTGGTCAAGTCGGCGCGACGGGTCAAACGCGAGTCACGGTCGTCGCGAAGCAGAAAGATACCCATGTCACGGGACGCCCCGTCCGAATCCACTCCGGCCCATGCCTCCAGCTCGTTGTGGTTCAGCTCCGGCAGCTCCGCCCACCACGAAGCCATCTTGGCGTTCTCGTTGAACTGGGTCTTCCAGCGCCGCGCAGCCAGCGCCGCCGGGCCGTGCACGCCGAAAACCACCGGCGTGCGATCCCGCAGACGATCTGCAAGATCGGTGGCTGCGGCGTCTGCCGCGCCGTCCTCCAGCAGGCGGCTCGTAACCTGGCGTGCCTCCGCCAGGACGTGGGTGACATCTGTGGCGGCGGCCGAGGCCAGCACTTGTGAAGTCGCTGCCACCAGCAATCCCAGCGCAGCCCTCGGTTGATGGCCGGCGGGGACGATGGCAACGGGGAACCCGTGGCGGGCAGCCTCGGCCGCCAGCATCCCCCCAGCGGTGACGGCGACAACATCGAGGTGGCGGGCCACCGCCTGGTCGACAACGCTGAGAGTCTCCTCGGTGTCGCCCGAGTAGGACACCGCCAAGATGAGCGCCTGTGGTGGCAACCATTGCGGAAGGTCGTAGCCACGGTGCACTGCCACGTCACACCCGGGGACTGCAACCGCAGCCGCGGCTGCGGCCATTGCCGACCCTCCCATAGCGGCGGCAACCACACGACCTGTTGGGGTGACTGGGGGAACCTCCCCTCGCCATGCGAGTTGCTCGGGAAGCGTACCGATCTCGTCACGCATCGTGGGGACGCGCCTCCTCTTCGAGTATCAGCGGTATATCGTCTCTGATCGCATACCGGTAGACGTACCCGTCACTCACTAGTTCATCGTCGAGCTG
>CAZIEQ010000331.1:0-2243 GCA_964538725.1 uncultured Acidimicrobiia bacterium
GGACGGTGATGTTGCCGGTGAGTCCGTTGCTGGCCGGGTCGGCTGTCCACCCGTTGAGAAATGCAGCCGAACTACCGTCTTTGAGCGTGTTGTCCCGCCACAGGATCACAGCGCCCGGTTCAGGTCTCGTGGCGTTCACTGCGTGCCACGACTCGAACCGTTCCGACAAGACACAACCCTCAATCGTCATCGTTCCGACCACGTCACCAACCTGAATGGCCGCGTTCGATGCCCCCTCCAGATTACAGTTACGGACGGTCGGGTCAACAATATGGCCGCCCTGTATTCCGGCGAACTGCAAAGTGTCGTTGTGCGCCTTGGACCCAGGCTGGCGTTGCTTACCGAACGCTGTCACATTCTCAACCAACGGCTCAACAATGTCACCGCCGTAGGCGAAAATCTGCATGATGTCGCCGTCGCCCACGCTCGGCTGAGCGCTTACGTCGGTGCCGTTGACGAAATACGGGCGGGTGACCGTCGTCCGAGCCGACATGTGAATATGGGCAAAAGTGAACTCAAAGTTCCGGAAACCCGAATCGGTGATGTCCTGTCCGTTGCGTTCACCAATCCGACGAAGACCCGGCCCGCGAATGTTCCTCGCCTCCACCCCTGAAGCAAGAATCACAACATCCCCCGGCGAACCAAAACCGAAATCGTAAATCGTGTCCGGCTGATCCAACACCGTCGAAGAATCAGCCATCACCACCGGCCGACCAACCCCACCCGACACCACCGGAACAGATGTAGTAGACGTGGAAGTCGGAGCGACCGGAGCGGATGTAGTAGACGTGGAAGTCGGAGCGACCGGAACGGACGACATGGAAGGAGAGACACGGGCTAACGATGCGTGGTCGACGGGTAACGACAACTCCCACGGCTCCAATCGCCGAGAAGGATCATCGGATCCAGAGATCCCGTACGACGAAATCTGCAGATCTCCCCCGATTGAGTGAACTCGCTCCCCGACAGCGAGGTACGAGGGTTTCTCCGAGGATTCAGGACCGGCGGGGAGCACCGGTGAGCCGACGGATGCCATAACCGCCGGAGGAAGCCCGCTCTCTTGGACGACGCTTGGCTCGACACCACCCAGCACGACGACGAAGGACGCGCCAAGCCCGACCATCCCGAACGATTTGAACAGCAGAGATTTCATAACGATTCCATTACAATATCATTGAAATGCAATAATTCGGGTCACTCCGGAAACAGGATCGACTTGGGCTACGAAAACGGAACATCTTTCACGTCGACCGCGATGCCAAGATCGCCAAGCACATGCCCCGCCCACACTAGCAGTGACGACGACGAGACAACCAGCAGCCGATTGGGTGCCTCTCTCACCACCAAGTCGGCGACGACACCTACCAGCGACAGGTCTGTCCCGGTCGTGGCCACCACAAGCACCATCCCGTCCGGGGTCTCGGCCGTTGCCCCGACTGGTCCGTCGACTCGCAAACCACGACGAGGCTCGGTGGCGGGCAAACCCACGAGTGAGCCAAGAGCGACCAGCGAAGGATCGTTGATCAGAGTCCGCATGAGCCAGCGCTCACGGGCCATACAATTGAGGGGATGCCGCACCGCGCCAAGGCGACGGTGAGCTGCCACCTCGGTCAGGACCCTCGCCAGCAACTCCCGCTGATCGGACCCCCCGTGGAGAGCACGATTGGCCTCCTGATCGACCGCTCCCACCCCTGCCCGGACTTCGCCACCATCGGCACTGGGCACGATACGTGCCACCTCGAGCCCCAGGTATTCGCCAACAACGACTCCATCATCCACAATCACATCGAGGCCCGCCGCCTTCAGCACAGCCATTCCGGCATCGACCCCCGGCGGTGGAACGGTGGCGTTAGGACGAGACGGGGCGGGCGCGACATCGACCAGTTGGGCGCCATCGACTGCCATCACCACCGGAGGACGCGCGAACGCCGCGGCCCGACGGGCATGATCGCCCGGTCCGGCTTCAGTGTCGACCATCAGAGTCAGGTCGGCGACCTCGAATTTGGCGGCCCAGACCATCGCCGAGCCGAACGCCTTCGGGCCTGCCCGCAGCACCAGCACAATCCCGCGACCAAGGCCGTCGTGGAGCGCGGCTATCTCTTCGGTGAATGCCGTGTGGAACCCAGGGGCATCAGCCACCCACGATTCGTCCAGCGACGCGGCCAACGCCAAGGCGCGCTTCTTGTTCAGTTCACCAAGTCGGCCCGGGCCGGAACCCATGGCCCGAGATCAGCTGTCGGACT
>CAZIEQ010000332.1:0-2227 GCA_964538725.1 uncultured Acidimicrobiia bacterium
TGGAACAGACGCTGCTCTAGCTCACGTGGAGCGCCCACGGCGCCAGGGTGCAAGCCGAGTGCGGTCGGCATCGCCTCGACATCGACCGGCGGGCGTTGGAGCGGCATCCGGGAATCGAAAGCCACATGGGTCGGCGAATCGTCATGGGTGTCCGACCGGGCGACTTCGAAGATGTCAGGGTGGCTGCACCGTCGCCCGGACGGGAATTGGATGTCACGGCCACCGTCGTCGAGATGCTGGGTGCTGAATCATTCATCCACTTCGACGTGGATGTGCCACCGGTAGTGACCCCCGAGATCGAAGAGCTTCTCGCCGACAGCGGCGGCAGTGCCGACTCGTTGGGTGAGATCTCCGAGTTCGCTGCCAGGGTCAGTTCAGACGTGCGGGTGCGGGAAGGTGAGCAGGTGAAGCTGGTCGCCGACACGTCGAAAGTGCATTTCTTCGACCCGTCGTCGGGAAGCCGGCTCCGTCGCTGAGAAGCGAGGCAGCCGGAGCTTGGGAGGCCCTGACACCTTCGCAGAAGGATTCCTGTGGGGTGCCGCCACTTCCGCCTATCAGATCGAAGGCTCACCCACAGCCGCCGGCAAGGGGGAGAGCATCTGGGATCGTTTCGTACGCCGCCCCCACACAGTCGCCAATGGTGACTCTGGGGAGGTGGCATGCGACCACTACTCGAGGTGGCGGGGCGACGTATCCATCATGCAGGAGCTCGGCATCAACGCCTATCGGTTCTCCATTGCATGGACCCGGGTGCTGCCCACCGGCACCGGCAGAGTCAACCAGGCCGGACTGGACTTCTACGACCGGCTGGTGGATGCCCTCCTCGAATCCGGCATCGAGCCGGTTGCGACCCTGTACCACTGGGACCTGCCTCAGGCCATCGAGGACGGCGGCGGCTGGAGGGAGCGGTCGACGGTGGAGGCATTCGCCGCATACGCCGGGGCTGTTGCCGACCGTATTGCCGACCGGGTGGGATGGTGGATCACGGTCAACGAGCCGCGGGTGGTGGCACAACTCGGCCACGAGACGGGGGAGTTCGCGCCGGGAATCAGCGATGAGGGAGCGTGGCCTGTCGTTGCTCACCATCTGCTTCTCGCCCACGGCAAGGCGGCGGCAACACTGCGCGCCGTTCGCAGCGATGCGTCCATCGGTATCGCCCTCGATCCCAACCCGGTCGTGCCGTCGTCTTCGAACCCCGGGGACGTGGCCGCGGCTCGCCTCCGCGACGGTAAAGACAATCGGTGGTATCTCGATCCGCTCGCCGGGAGGCCATACCCCGAAGATGTCGTCGCCGCCTTCGGCGCCGACTCGAGGTTCGTCGCGGCCGGCGACATGGAGACGATCGCGACGCCGATCGACTTTCTCGGTGTCAACTACTACCGGCGGGAATTGGAAGGGTCCGGCGACACCGTTGCTCCGCTGCCTCGAACCGCCATGGGATGGGAGATCTATCCCGAAGGCCTTGCCGGCATGCTCATACGCCTACGCGACGAGTATCCGTTTGCCAGCTACCTCGTGAGCGAGAACGGGGCAGCGTTCGAGGATGTGAAGACGGCAGCCGGGGTGGTGGACGACCCGCAGCGGATCGAATACCTCCGCAGCCATGTCGCCTCTGTGGCCGCGGCGATGAATGCCGGTGTGCCGGTCGTCGGGTATGTGGTGTGGTCGCTGCTGGACAACTTCGAATGGACACACGGCTACGGGAAACGCTTCGGTCTGGTGCACGTCGACTTCGCCACCCAGGAACGCACTGTCAAGTCGAGCGGCTACTGGTACCGGGACCTCGTTGCCCGGTGGCGGGCCGCGACTGCCACCGGCGAGGAAAGCTGACAGCGCCACCTGCACGTGTTAGCCTCCCCACTCGCTCGGCGCCGCTCCGGCCATCGGGCTGGCGGTCTGCGCCGTGCTACCATGTGTGGCCGCCTTCGGCGTTGCTATTTGCATGCGCCGACGGGGAGCGGGCTCCTTGACAACTGAGCAGTGTGCCAAAAGCCGGTAGGTGTGCGCCTCGCCTCGGCTCGGGAGACCGGGCTGGGGGGAAGGGCACCCTCAATTCATGGGCGCTGCCGTGGCATGGCCGCGGTGGCGATCCCCAACAACAACAGCGGGATCAAGTCGAGCAATCGACGATTCCGATTGAGGATTGACCGCATTCGTGCGGGCGATCTTTCGACGGAGAGTTTGATCCTGGCTCAGGACGAACGCTGGCGGCGTGCTTAATACATGC
>CAZIEQ010000333.1:0-2196 GCA_964538725.1 uncultured Acidimicrobiia bacterium
CTGGGCCGCCGCAGTGGAGCCCCCCACCGGGGAAGGCCCCAAAGTGGGCGGCAACGAGACTTCGCTGCGCCACTTCCGCGGCGCCCCGACGCTGATCCTGCTGTGGAATCCGCTCGACGAGGAGCTGTCGCTACCGTCGGCGGCGGAATTCCAACTGCTCTTCGACATCTGGCGCGTCGACGTCAACTTCGTGTCGGTCGCCACACGGGAGAAACCGGACCAGGTGAGGCTCATCATGTCGGACAACGGCCTCACATTCACCACCGTCGACTGCTTCGGCGGCCGCTGTTCCCCCGACGAGATAACCAGCCTCTGGGGTGTCGACACCATCCCTTTCTGGGTGCTGTTGAATGCCGACGGGCAGGCGGTGACGGTTGCCCTGCCGACCGAATCGACAACCGCGGATCTACGGGCAGCCCTGACCGCCGTTGCCGGCCGCTAGGGACTGCCGGCAACAGAACCGCCTCGGGAAACAGCATCTCCTCATGTTGCTGACACCACGACCCGCCACCGGGAGGATCAGATCTGCTCGGCGAGAACTTCGAGGAACTCGGACCAGTGGCTCACCGTCGACGCCTGCGCCGGTTCCGGAACGTCGCTGTGCTCCAAACTGAGTTTCGATCCGTCGCCGTCGGCAAGGATCTCGATGGCTACCTTGCTTGGACTGGGGGGCTGACGCCAGTCGGCCTTCCACTCGAACGTGTAGCCGAGCTTGTGGCCGGGGTCGATCTCCTCGTACACACCGTGGAAGGTCCACGGGGATCCGTCGGAGAGGGACTCGACCCTGTGGTGAATCACTCCACCGAGCCGAAGGTCGAGGTCCATCGTGATGTGGCGGTAGGTGCGGCCGCACGACCACTTCTTCAAGAGTTCGGGGGCGGTGAGATACCGCCACAGCTCCCCGGGCGCCGCATCGAAAGTGCGTTCCAGGGTCACGCTGTCGGTGTCGGTCGTGATGGTGTCTGTCATGGCAGTTCCTCCTTGTGGATGATCTCCTCGAGCAGGTCGAATCGCTGCATCCAGTAATCGCGGACGCGTCCGATCCACTCACTAGTCGCCGCCAGCCGCTCGGGGTGCAGCCGGCAGCGCCGATGGCGGCCGTCCACCTCGCGGGTGATGAGCCCGGCCCGCTCCAGCACGTTCAGATGCTTGGTTATCGCCGGCTGGGAGATGGGGAAACAGGCGCTCAACTCCCCCACCGAGCGTGTCCGACGACTCAGCAGGGTGATGATCTCCCGCCGGGTGGGATCAGCCAGAGCGCCAAACAGGTGATCCAGTCCTTGTTGTATAACCATTTGGTTATACATTAACTCCGCTGTGAACCACCGTCAAGGGGGGGCCCGGTCTCAGGGGGTGCGGCCGGTGAGGGCGAGCAGCTTGTCCTGGGTGGAGGCGTCGTCTCCAACCTCCACCGCCGGCCCGTAGGCCCCTATGGCCCGGCCTGCTTCGACACCGCGTCGCATCATGCCGTACACCGCTGCGGCGACTTCAGGCTCGATAGAAGTGGCCTGTCCGGTGGCGGTAGCCAGGTCCCAGCCGTGGATGAGGGCTTCGCTGATCGCGATCGACAGCAACACCTTGCCCGGCATCTCCTGCCAACCTGCATCGAACGTCTTGTCAAGGACCCCGGGATCGGTGAATGCGGTCTGAGCTGCGGCCAGACTCTGCCGGTAGGCAGTGCCGGGATCGTCGCCCGTGAGATCTGGTTGTTCACCCTGGTGAGTGTCGGGCTGCCGGCGACCCGACAGCGTCGCCACCAGCCAGTGGTTGGTGCCGACGAGGTGGTTCATGAGAGCCTTCACATCCCAGTCGGGACAGGGAGTAGGGGCGCCGTAATCACCGGCAGCCACCTTCTCGAAGACTCCGCTGGTCCAGTCACCCGCCTTGGCGTACAGCTCATGCATATCCATGCCAACCTCTACGTTTGCCGCTCCTACCGTGCGGGGACGATAACGCCGGCCCGCCGGTACCGACCTTGGCTGTGAAGGGCAGGTGGAACTCCTAGACCACTCGCCACACCCGCCACAACGCCGCCGGGTCGTCGAGAGGGTTGCCGTGAACCAGGAAGAAGTCGGCAGGCCCGCCGACACGCAGCGTCCCTGCTTCGGGCTCGCCGAGCAGCTTCCCTCCCCGCCCTGTCGCCGCCGACCACCCCCCCCCCCGCCCCCACCCGCGCCAGCACCCCCGCCACAACAC
>CAZIEQ010000334.1:0-2192 GCA_964538725.1 uncultured Acidimicrobiia bacterium
GGTGGCAGAGGGAACGCTTTCGACGTTTACGGCAGCCGCCGCCGACCCCGAAGGCGACCCCATCGTGTTCTCCCTCTTTCCCCAATCCAGGGTCCCTGCCGGGGCGTCCATCGATCCCGGCGGCGGTGTGTTCACATGGACCCCCAGCGAAAGCCAGGGGCCCGGCTCCTACACATTCAAAGTGATCGCCAACGACGATCAGCCCGGGCAGGGAGACCAGCAGACAGTCACCGTGACCGTCGAGGAGGTGAACCAGGCGCCTGAGGTGGGGGCAGTCACCGACCGTACCGACGACGTGGGAGCGGCGGTGTCGTTCACGGTGAGTGCCTCCGATGCCGACATCCCGCCGAACACCATCACGTGGTCGGCGGGCGGAGTGCCGCCCGGAGTGGCCTTCGACAACGGCCAGTTCATCGGTTCACCTGCGGAACCCGGTGTCTATCAGGTGACGGTGACGGCAGTCGATGACGGGGAGCCGGCCCTGGGCGGCGTCGCGCTCTTCACATGGACGGTTGTCGACCCCGACGGTGGTGGCGGCGGCAACCCCCCCGTCAACCAACCTCCGACCATCGGCAGCATCCCAGACCGGGCTGATGTCCAAGGCGCCGCAGTGTCGTTCCCCGTGACGGCATCTGATGCCGACGGCGAGGCCTTGACTTTCGCCGCAACGGGGCTCCCCTCCGGTATCGGGATAGCGACCGGCGGTGGCACGATCTCGGGCACGCTGGGCGCATCCTCCGCCGCCGGCTCGCCCTACACGGTGGCGGTGACCGTCACCGACGACGGTGGCGCCTCGGCGGTGGCAACCTTCACCTGGACCGTGAGCGCCGCAGAGCCTCCGCCGGCAGATCCCGACACCGGAACCGGAGACGGCTCCGATGATGGAGGCGGTGGAGCAGGCGGTGGGGGACCACCACCGGGCAGTGACACCGCTGCCGGCGACGACGACGCCGTGGTGGACCAAGACGACGAGGCCCAGTCACCGCCCGCACCCGAAACCAACCGCGGGCACAGCACGCACGACACTGCCGCCCTGGACCTGTCCTCCCTATCGCCGGCAGCCTCACCCGCCTCTGCAACGCCTCCCTACGCGGAGACCCGGCGAGAAGTGGGCCCGGTGCGCGGGCTGGTGGTTGGTTTCCGCAACGCCGTCGAAGGCGTCCGGCAAAACACCGTTCCAAACCTGGCTCTCGTCAGTCTGGTGACGGTTCTTGGAATCCTCGGGCTGGGGGATAGGCCACCCTGGCGGCGCCGTAAAACCGGCGGCGGCTGACCTACATCAACGTCCAGGCGCGCGGCGCGTCGTCGCCGAGCAGACTCCGCCTCCCCAGGTCGCTCAACGTGTCCCTCACCGAGCGGAACCCGTACGCCACCATCGCAAGAGTGACGACGAGGAACAGCACCAGCAGTACCCACCCCAGCTGGCGCTCGATGTCTTCGGCGTCGACAGCTTCGAAAGCCATCAGGATGGCGGTGAATGCCTGGCCGATGACAGCCCACAACGTGAGTAGCCCGGCGGCGAGGAAACCCGCCACCGTGCCCTGATAACCGGCATTGTCGGGATCCGCAGTCGTCCGGCTGAAGCCGCGATATACCAGCGGTGCGGTCAACGCCATCACGGCGAAGCCTGCAGCCAGCGCCTGGTACATGGGCCCTGGCATGTGGCGGGGGGAGTTGGGCAGCAAGGCCCCGGCGAAGAAGGCGGCCAGGGCGCCTTCGATGAGAGTGAAGCTCGAAGCCCACGAGTCGCTGAACTTCCACGACACCGGCCCCAGCGGGCTCGACAGCTTCAGCGAGCCACTTCCCGGGCCCCGCACGGCCTCGATGTAGGCCAGGAAGATGATGAAGGCCGCCAGAGCGGCCGCCAGCCACAGAACACCGGGAGATGCGTTCGCCACTTGAACCTCCGGACGGGCCACCGACCCTACCCAACGGGAGCCCCGTCGGCAGGTGGGAGCGGCTGCTGTTGCCGGCAGACTCTCCATTCGTCACTGAACCGACCGGCAGCGACCCGGGAAGCATGCGGCGCTGCTGTCGGTTCGGATAGAGGATGAACCGGACTCCTCTCATCATCGGCGGTTCAGTGGCCGTCGTCGCCGTCGTCGTGGTGGTCGCCCTTTCCGGAGGCGGGGGGGGGACGCCGGCCCGCCCGCCGGCTGCAAACGTGATGTCCTCCACCACTGGCGTCACCA
>CAZIEQ010000335.1:0-2191 GCA_964538725.1 uncultured Acidimicrobiia bacterium
TGACGCCCCCGACATTCTCCAGTTCGTGCGCATGAACCTGGAGATGGAGGGCTATGAGGTGGAGACGGCGACCAACGGATCGGAAGCGTTGACGGCGAGTCGGCTGCGGGTCCCCGACCTGGTGCTGTTGGATGTGATGATGCCCGATATGGACGGCCTGGCGGTGCTCGGCTGCCTCCGCTCCCAACCGGCGACGATGAACGTTCCGGTGTTGCTGCTCACCGCAAAGGCCCTCACCCGGGATCGGGTCGAAGGCTTGAATCTGGGAGCCGACGACTACATAACCAAGCCGTTCGATCCGGAGGAGTTGATCGCCCGGGTGGGGACTGTGCTTCGCCGCTCCCGCGAGATGCGTGAGGTCTCACCTCTGACCGGACTACCGGGGAATTTCCGCATCGCCGCCGAGCTTCACAGCCGGATCGAAGAGGGACGGCAGCTGGCAGTCATCCACGCCGACCTGGACAACTTCAAGGCATTCAACGACCACTACGGGTTCATGCGGGGGGATTCGGTTATCAAGTTCACCTCTCATGCCCTCAGCGAGGCGGCTGCAGCTGCGGACCGAGAGGCCTTTGTCGGACATGTGGGAGGCGACGACTTCGTCATCATCTCCCACCCGGACAAGGTGGAGGCGGTGTGCCGCCAGGCGATGGACATATTCGACGACGGCATACTCGACTTCTACGACGCCGAGGATGCCCTGGCGGGCCATGTCGAGGTTCCCGACCGGCGAGGACAGGTCATCACCTACCCGATCGCCACCATCTCCATGGGGGTGGCGACCAGCAAGGTGCGCAACTTCACCAGCGAATGGGAAGCTTCCGCGGTGGCGTCGGAGATGAAGGAGTACGCCAAGGAGCAGCCGGGGTCTTCCTATCGGTTGGACCGGCGAACCTCCTGACGGCGGCCTCTAAACTGGTGGCAACAAACCTTCGGGGCAGGGTGAAATTCCCGACCGGCGGTGAAAGCCCGCGAACCTCCTCTGGGAGGCCGATCCGGTGCAACTCCGGGGCCGACGGTGATAGTCCGGATGGGAGAAGGAGTATCGCTTGACGCACGCCGCGTCCCCTTCTGGGGGCGTTGACCGCCGTATCATGTGGCGCGCAGTGGCCGCAGCCGCCGCCAGCAGGCCCCACCCCAACCCGCGTGTGGGTGCTGTCGTCGTCGACGGGGACGGCACGGTAATCGCGGAGGCACACCACGAAGGTCCCGGGCGGCCTCACGCCGAAACGGTTGCTCTGGCCGCGGCCGGTGGAGCCGCCGCCGGAGCCACCCTCTACACGACTCTGGAGCCTTGCGACCATCAGGGACGAACCGGACCTTGCACCGCAGCCATAATCGCCGCCGGTGTCTCCAGGGTGATCGTAGGTGCCGTCGACCCCGATCCACGTGTGCAGGGCGCAGGTGTTGCCCGTCTTCGAGCAGCCGGAATCGAAGTGGTCGCCGGCTCCGACGAGGGTCTCGTGGAGAGCACCGACCCGGCATATTTCCATCATCGCCGTACCGGAAGGCCGCTGGTCACCTGGAAGACGGCGATGACTCTGGACGGCCAGGCAGCCGCAGCCGACGGGACTTCGCAGTGGATCACCGGCGAGGCGGCGCGGGCGGATTCCCACCGGCTGCGGGCGGCCAGTGACGCCGTCGTCGTCGGTGCAGGTACGGCGCGCGCCGACGATCCCCGACTCACGGTGCGCGGCGAGGACTTCGACGGACCGCAGCCGCGGCCGGTCATCGTTGCAGGACGCGGTGAGCTGCCGGCCGGACTGGCACTGTGGACACGCCGGCCGCTGGTATACGCGCCGCAGGCTCGCAACTTTCCGGGTGGAGAGTTGGTGGTCGTTCCCGGGCCCGATGGGGTCGATCTGGGAGCCATGATCCAGGATCTCGGTGAACGGGGCATGCTGGCGGTGCTGGTCGAAGGCGGTCCCACTCTGGCGGCGGGCCTGTGGCGCTGCGGACTCGTGGACCGGGCCGTCATCTACGCAGGAGCGGTGTTCGGCGGCGGCACCGGTGTGCCCATCCTCGCCGGCACGTTCGCCACCTTGTCGGATGCTCGCAAGGCAGAGGTGCGCTCAGTAGACATGGCGGGGGGGGGCGGGGGTATCGAGGGGGGGGTCTGATGTTCACCCGGATCGTGGCGGGGGGCCGGTGCGTCACCGCAGTCCGCCGCCCCGTGCGGCGGCGGTGCTTG
>CAZIEQ010000336.1:0-2178 GCA_964538725.1 uncultured Acidimicrobiia bacterium
GCCAAGCCACGGAAGAGCGGCAGAGAGTCGCTGTGCTGGTCGGAACCCAGTTTGAGACCCCCGTGGAAGATCACCAGATCCTCCAAGCCGGCATCGACCGGCAGCCGCTCCGCGAAGCCATGGCGGAACTCGACGTTGCCCAAATCCATGAGAGCCGCGTTCTCCGTGGCTCGCTCCAGCATCTCCGGTGTCATGTCGACACCCACTACCCGGCCGCCGGGACCCACGGCCCGGACCGCGATGAGCGAGTCGACACCGGCTCCGGACCCGATGTCGAGCAGGTTGATCCCCGCCTCCGGAAGGCCGAACTGGAACGGGTTCGCAACACCGGCAAACGACTCCACCACCTCGTCGGCAAATCCGCTCAGCTCGTCGACATACCCGACATGTCGGGCTGCCCTACGCCCGGTGTGGAAGTGGAATTCATGGTCGGGGCTAGTGGCCACCTCGGCATAGTGCTTGCGGACTTCGCTGCGCAGAATCCCGGTGTCGACGGGGGCATGTCGGTCGTCACTGGTGCAAACCTCCCAGATAGTGGATGCAACCCGGCCGGATGGCTACTCAGACGCCTCTGCGCCGAGCCAGTTCGAACACCGCCAGCGACATCGCCACCGACGCGTTGAGACTCTCCATTCCCGGCGCCAACGGAATGCTCACCGCCACATCGCACCGCTCGCCGGCGAGCCGTCCCAGACCGGCGCCCTCGGACCCGGCCACCACCGCGCAGGGTTCGGCGAGCAGCTTGCAATCCCAAAGCCTGTCCGGTGCCGACGCATCGAGACCGACGATCCACAGCCCATCGTCATGCAGCCGGCGCAGCACCGCCGGAATCGAGGAGACCCGGGCCACGGCAGCCCGTTCCAGGGCGCCGGCGGCCGCCTTGAACGCGGCCGCTTGCAGCGGAGCCGCCCTGCGCCCCGCCACGGCGAAACCGCGCACACCCGCAGCAACGGCGCTCCTCACCGCCGCTCCGACGTTGCGCGAATCGTGCCAATGGTCGAATACGACGACCGCCGGCGGATCCGAAGCCGCCTCGGCCTCTGCAAGCGACGCCCAGGGTATGGGCCGGGCGACGGCCATCACCCCCTGGGGGGCGGCAGTGGCGGCGCCTTCCAGCCGGTCCACGATCTCCACCGCAGCCCCGGCGTCGCGACCCGCGGCCAGCAGGGAGCCCAGATCGGCGCGGCGGCGCTCTTCGACGACGAGCCTCCGCACACGGCCTGCAGCCACCGCGGCAGTGACCGCGTGAACGCCTTCGACGCTACTTCCGATGCCAGCGAGGTCCATCGGGGGTGTCTTCGATGAGTACGCCGGCAGCGGCGAGACCATCACGGATATCGTCGGCCGCCGACCAGTCCCTCTCCTGTCGTGCTGCTTCGCGGCGTTCGGCCAAGGCGGCAACCACATCTGCAGCCTCCTCCCCGGCGACGTCGTACGCGTCGGCGATACGATGCAGCTCGGGGTTCCACGAAACGCCGCCGCCGCCGGTTAGCCCCAACACATCGACGATGACGTCGAATGCAGCCACATAGGGACCAGCCTCCTCGCCGGCGTCGAGGCACCGGTTGCCGCGCCGCACCACGTCGAAGAGGACTCCAAGAGCGGCGGCAGTATTGAAGTCGTCGTCCATCACCGCAGTGAACCGCTCCACGGATTGCACGTGAGGGGTGTCTGCGGTGCTGCCAGATCGGCGCCGGAACGCAGACAGCCGTTCCAGCTGGGCGCAGGCATCCAACAGCGACTCCGTGGTGAACTCCAGCGGCTCGCGGTAACGCTTGCGCAGATAGAACAAACGCACCGCGCCGGCGCCGAACTCGTCGATGACCTCTCCGAGCGGACGCAGCACGCCGGTTGACTTAGACATCTTCTCCCCACCCAGGTTGACCAGGCCGTTGTGCAGCCACACATGAGCGAACTCGCCGGAACCGTGGAGAGCTTCGGATTGGGCCATCTCGTTCTCATGGTGGGGAAAGATGAGGTCGGCTCCGCCTCCGTGGATGTCGAACCCGAACCCCAGATACTTCTCCGCCATCACCGAACATTCGATGTGCCAGCCCGGACGCCCCGGCCCCCACGGCGACTCCCAGCTCGGCTCGCCCTCCTTTGGCCCCTTCCACAGCGCGCAGTCGAGTGGGTACCGTTTGTGCTCTCCCTGAGAGACCCCGGCGCCGCGGTGAC
>CAZIEQ010000337.1:0-2168 GCA_964538725.1 uncultured Acidimicrobiia bacterium
CCCACTGGCGCAGGCTCGAGGCTAGGGTGCGGGGGTATGCGGGTTCGTCTCGGAACTCCCGGCGTCTGGTGGCGGCGGAGAAGCAGGCGTGGCGGATCAGCCACGGGCGTCAACGCCGTCCGGCGGTGTGGATTCCTGGTGAGACACTGGTGATCGACTGGGGCACCATCAAGGGCACGGGCATCAAGGTGTTTTGTGCGGTGTTGGCCTGGTCTCGGGTCCGGTTCGTCCGTTTCGCCCGCGACGAAACAGCTGCCACCACTTTTGGGATGCTGGCGGAGTGTTTCGAAATGCTGGGTGGGGTGCCGGCGAAGGTGCTGGCAGATCGGATGGGTTGTCTCAAGGCGGGCACGGTCGCCGGGGTGGTGATCCCCACTCCTGATTATGTGCGGTTTGCCACCCACTATGGGTTCTCACCGGACTTCTGTCATCCCGGCGACCCCGAGTCGAAGGGGATCGTGGAGCATCTGGTCGGCTACGCCAAACGGGACCTGCCCACCCCTTTCAGCGATGACCTGGCTGAGTGGAACCGGGCGGCGGTCTCCTGGTGTGTCGAGGTCAACGCTCGGGAGCATTCCGAGATCTGTGCTGTCCCTGACATCCGGTTGGAGACGGAACGGGACCTGCTGCGCCCGTTGCCGTCGGCGCGGCCTCGGATCGGACGGGCCGAGCTACGCAAGGTGGACAAGCTGTCCACGATCCGGGTGGCGTCGGTGCGTTACTCGGTGCCGTCCCGTCTCGTCGGTCAGCGGGTGGAGGCGGTCACCTACGACGGTCAGGTGCGCATCTACACCCTGGACGGCGAGATGGTCGCCGAACACGTCCAGCTAGCGGCAGGAGAAGCGTCGGTGCTCGACGAGCATTACCCCACTCCACGCCGGGCGCCGTCTCGAGGGCCACGAGCCCGCACCGTTACCGAGAAAGCGTTTCTGTCGTTGGGAGAGCCGGCGGAGGCGTTCATCCGTTCCGGGGCAGCAGCCGGGATGACGATGCTGCCTAAAGAGATCAGCCGTATCGTCGGCGAGCTGATCCCCGCCCACGGTGCTGAAGCTGTCACCAAGGCCTTGCAGCGGGCTGTCCGGTTCGGACGGTTCCGAGCCGACGATGTCGCTTCGATCCTGGCGATCGGCCCCGCCGTCCCCGAGGTCGTCGACCCCGGCGAGCAGGTGGTGGTCGACCTGCCCACCTTCGAGGTCCGCAGCTTCGACGCCTACCGGATCGGAGACCGGGCATGACCACCAATACGTCACCGCCGCTGCCGTCCGACCTGGAAGCCGGACTGAGACGTCTCCGGCTGGCGACCATCCGCCGGCAAGCCCCTGAAGTGTTGTTGACCGCCAAGACACAACGGTGGACACCAGAAGAGACCCTCCGGGTTCTCGTCGACGCAGAGATCGCCGCCCGGGACGAGTCCAACACCCGCAGCCGTCTCAAAGCCGCCCGCTTCCCCGTCGAAAAGACCCTCGAGGAGTTCAACCTGGCCGAGTCTTCCATCCCAAGAGCCACCCACGACTATCTGGTGACCCTGGACTGGATCCCCCGGGCCGACAATCTCTGTCTCATCGGACCCGCCGGCACCGGCAAAACCCACTATCTCATCGCCCTCGGCCGAGCCGCCGTGGAAGCAGGACATAAGGTCCGCTACTACACCGCCATCGAACTCGTCGAGGCCCTGTGGCGGGCTCAAGCCGACAACACCGTCGGCAAAACCATCGAACAGATCCGCCGCCACAGTCTCATCGTCATCGACGAAATAGGCTTTGCGCCCCTGGACCACACCGGCTGTCAGCTGCTATTCCGGGTCATCGCCGCCGCCTACGAAAAACGCTCCCTAGCCATCGCCTCCCACACACCATTCGAGGACTGGGGACGGTTCCTCCCCGACCAACCCACCGCCGTCTCCCTCCTCGACCGGCTATGCCACCACGCCCACATCATCACCACCACCGGCCAGAGCTACCGGCTCACCCACCGAACCACAGGAGGAGGTGACACCTAGAAACACGAGGACTTTTCTTGGCCACCAGCGAGGACCTCAGGTGGCCACCAGCGAGGACATCAACATGGCCCTTGACAGTCGTGATGGTGTCTGTCATGGCAGTTCCTCCTTGTCGATGATCTCCTCGAGCAGGTCGAATCGCTGCATCCAGTAATCGCGGACGCGTCCG
>CAZIEQ010000338.1:0-2160 GCA_964538725.1 uncultured Acidimicrobiia bacterium
CTGCCACCGCGCTGCACCACGACATGACCGTCGTGACAAGAAACGTCAAAGACTTTCAACGTTTCAACAACCTCAAAATCACCAACCCCTGGAACTGATCACCACTGGACGATTTCACGACCTGATGTTGCTCTCAACCCGGGTGAGGTTCCCGTTGTCGACGGTCAGCGAATCCTCCCGCAGCAGTCTCGGGTTGGTAGCTGCAGCTTGGCCGGGGTTGTAGGCGTGGTAGACGACACGGCCGGTCCAGTTGTTGGCGGAGTCGTTGACGAACTCGGGGCCGCCTGGTCCGTCAAAGGACGGGTTGCTGGCAAGCCACGGGGTCGGGTCTTTCACGCAAGGCCCGGTAATCGAAGCGCACACGGCATGACCGATCGCGTATCTGGTCGTGTCCCAATGGTTTGCCGAGTACAGCATCTGGTACTGCCCGCCCGCGAAAGTCATGGTGGCGCCCTCAACCACATCGCCTTCCCAGGCAAGGCTGTTGGTGATGAGATTCGCCGTTGAACCCACGACCGTCAGACCGTCTGCTGAGAGCTTCTGCGAGTAGATGCTGGTGGGCATTCCGCAGCAGTTGCCGTCGTTTTTCCAGATCAGCCACATCGACCCGTCGTCCGCTTTCACAGGCGACGGGTCGATCGAACCGCCACCAGCGAGATCGCAGATCATCGGTGCGGCCGAGGTGTCGACGTAAGGCCCGGCCGGGTTGCTGGCGGAGGCCGAGCTGATGCATTGACGGCCAGAAGCGGTGTGCCGGGTCGTGTACCACATGACCCACCGGCCACCGATTTTGGCGACAGCGGGCGCCCACACAGACCCGGGTTGGGTCCATGCCGGCAGATTTGAGCTCGGGAGAGCGTCTGGCATCGGGGTTACCTGGGTCCCGGTTCCGGATGCAACGACCGGCACGTTCCCGAAGAACGAGTTGGTTGAGAACGCGTAGGTGATGCCGTTGTCGGTCACAGCGAACGGGTCGGCGAAGTCGATGTCGAGCAGCGCCGTTCCGTCGCCTTTGGTGCGGGTGCGTGCCGAAGCGGGGGCGGTCAACGGGACGCCATGGCCGGCCGCCCCACCTTGAATCGTGGATGCCTCATCGAAGGCTCTGCCGGCTCGGGCATTGGAAATGGTGGCTGTCCATGCCCCGCATCCGGTGGTGGTGAAACCGAAGTCGGTGTCGGGGATTTCCACATCGGTCGGGCCGGTCGCGGCGCCCTGAGCGATGATCCGGTTGTCGAGCAACGATTCTTCGTATCCGTTGCGGCGTTGCCATCCGCATCCGGGGCCACCGTCGGTGTGCCACACGCCGGCGGCCATGTCGACCCCGAGCAGATGGTCACCGTCGCTGATCTCTCCGGTCATGAAAGTGGTCCGGCTGATCGCGGGGTCCCATGTTCCGCATCCTGTGCTGACAAACTTGATGTCGTTGGGGGTCAACGTCACCACCGACTGGTTCGCGGATGTGCGTGACGCCGTCTGGGTCGGGATGATCGCAACGTCGGAGAACACGGTGTCGATCCGGAACGTGCAGGGGGTAGCGCCTGCGTTGATGTAGGTGCCGGGCTGAATGTCGGTCCCGACCGTGTAGGACCCGTCGTTGAACGGTCCCGGCGCGGTCGAGGCGACGACCATGGCCGGCACTTCATCAAGGACCGGCGCCGGGTCGGGCGAAGAAACGCGGGCGGCGGGATCATCGCGGCCAGTATCCGCAGCGGGGGTGGTGGCTGTCGTAGCTGGTTCGGTGCGGATCGGGGTGAGAGTCACTCCGGTCACCATGATCAGCGCAGCCAGCATTGCGATGAGAGCGGCAACGGAGCTGACACCGAGGAAACGGCGGTTGTCGTCGACGTTGTTTTCGGGCGAGTGGATGCTGGGGGTTTCGTGTTCCATACCCCCTATGTGGGTCGCGAGTCACGCCGTCAAACCAACACCCCGTTGGACGTTGGTTCCGGTAGCAGACAGGCCCGCCGCATAGGGCTTGTGTCGTCTCCACCGGTGGAATGTTTTTCAGGGAGCGATGCGACTCATATATAAGGCATGAAGAACCATCCCATATTGACAATATTCACTGGCCTGTTCGTTTTCGGTCTGATCAGAACGGCCAGGTACGCATTGAGGAGACGCCTCATATCAAAAGTGCTGGTTGTGCTGTTTGTTCTCGGT
>CAZIEQ010000339.1:0-2160 GCA_964538725.1 uncultured Acidimicrobiia bacterium
AGCAGGGGAGCGCGTGGCGGTGCGGGTGATGTCGGGAGGGAGGCCGTCGTAGACCCCGGTGGAGCCGACGAGCCCCATCTGGGCCACGAAGAAGAGGCCCATTGTTAGCAGCACGTCGCCAGTACTCACGAAGCACAGGAGAGTGGCGAACACCGACCCGCCGTAGGCGAAGGTCATGAGGAACCGCCGCTTGGAGGCCGAGAAGTCGGCGATGGCGCCCAGTATCGGCGTCAGTAGGAAGAAGACGAACGCACCGCCGCCCCGGAGGTAGGCCCACAGCGTGTCGCCTTCGTATAAACGGCCGAAAAGCCCGTAGCCGCCCTCCGGCACGATGGCGTTGGCGAAGAAGCTGGGCAGCACTACGGCAACGGTGGTCGTGACGAAGACCGAGTTCGCCCAGTCGTACAGCGCCCAGGAGAAGATCGTCCGCGGGTTGTTCTTGATGGCTCGGGCCAACTGCGTCCCCTCTCGTGGCTACGTCGGATATGAGTGCGCCCTGAATGTCATGCGGTACGTCGCATGACAATCACTCGGCTGATTGATGCCACGAGAGGACGATGGTTTTTTCAACAACTCCCGAACCAACCTGGCAATCAGCCTCCGTCGCTGCTCGACGGCAGTACCCGGCCGCCATGCGCGCAGAGCTCATTCGCCCCGGGTAGGCCGCCGGGAGGAAGACCGTCCTGCCCGGGAGCGGCGTCGCCGTTGCGGTGGCAGTGGGCGTCGGCGTAGGCGTGGCAGTCGGGGTGGGGGTGCGTGTGAGCACGGCAGTCGGCGTGGCCGTGGGTGCAGCATCCGGTACGGTCACTGTGTAGTGCAGGATAATGCCCTGCACCCCGCGTACCCCGCCGGCCGCGCTCCGCCCGCCGACCGCCCAGCCCTCGCGCACGATCGGGGCCCACGTACCCTCGGGTGGCAACATGTCCACCGACCTGACCAGCCCATCGGTGGGGCTATCGACGGCAGTCCAATCGTCATCGCGGTATTGCATCAGCAGTGCAGGCCGGTCGAACCAGCCACCGACAGCCCAGCCTTCGCCACCCTGGTCCATGTCGACGCCCCAGAGGCCGTCCGGCACGCCGGCCTCGACCTTCACCCACTGCCCGTCGCAATACTGCAGGATCACGCCCGTCTGCTGCTGTTCATTCACGCCGACCATCCAGCCGTAGTCATCGGCAACCATGTCGATGGCCAGGCCGCCCTCCTCCGGGTCGGCCGGCCAAGCGACCCGCTCCCAGCTTCCGGCAACGTAGTGGTGAAGCTGATCGCCAAACACCGTCCAGCCGTCGTCCGGCGAAGACATGTCGACGGCGAAGCCGTCGTACTCATCGTCGACCGTCTGCCACCCGCCGTCCCGGTAGCGCATCAGCTGGCCGATACCGACTGCCCAGCCGTCGTCCGGTGACACCATGTCGAGGTCCGTCAGCGTCGTGGACTCCGCTAACTGCTGGTGTACGGACCACGCACCATCGGCATAGCGCAGGATCACTCCGTCACCCACGGCCCACCCCTCGTCCGGGGAGACCATGTCGATCGCCATGAGCCCCGCTTCGGTGGGGCTCTCCACGGTCGTCCACGCGCCGCCGGTGTAGTGGAGGATGGTGCCCTCCGCGCCCACGGCCCAGCCGTCGTCCTCCGAGAGCATGTGCACATCGCTCAGCATCGGTACGTCAAGTCCCTCGACGACCTCCCACATGCCGGGGCCGGGGAAGCGGATCGAGCGGAAGATGACGAGCGCCGTCGCCTGCTGCTCGGAGGTGAGGTCATGCCCGTAGACGTTCAGCTTGTTGACCCAGGGGCGGTCGCACCAGCCGATGATCTGTACCTCGGGGAAGTACACTCCCGTGATGCCGCCCGGCGGCTCACGGACGACGACGAGCTTCGCCTCCTTGCCGCCGATCGTCTCGAAGGTGACGTCGTGGCCGGGCGTTCCAGGATCGGCGAGGGAGCTCGAGTAAAGCCCGAAGTCGAACTCCAGTCGCACACCATCCCCCGCGAACTCTCCCACGAAGGAGTCGATTCCCCGGAGCTCGTTGTAGCGCCAGCCAGGCGGCAGGGACAGCGAGAACGGACCGGTGTCGACGCGCTGCCAATCGGCCGGCACCTCGGCCGTCGGTTGGGCGGGCGCGGCGTTGGCGGCCGACCGCGTCGGCGGCGCGC
>CAZIEQ010000340.1:0-2153 GCA_964538725.1 uncultured Acidimicrobiia bacterium
CGAGGCCTCAGCCAGCACGGCGAGCTTGCGCACCTCGGATCGCCGCCCCACCGACAGACGCATGAAGTAGAGGCGGGGCCCCCCCGGCACCAGCGACCCACAGGCAGGGTCAATAGCCGGGCCGGCCGGCCGGCCGCGGATGTTGCGAGCGATCGTCGCCGTCACCGGCTATAGACGAGTTCGAGGTCATCGAGGAAACGCACGGTTTGGCGCACCATCACCTCAGGGGCCTCCTGATGAGGATGGTGGCCGCATCCGTCGAGCACCAGTCGGCGAGCCTGTGTTCCGATCCCGCCGCAGATGGCGTCCACCTGACCCATGGTGCCGTAGCGATCGGCGGTGCCCTGCACCACCAATGTGGGCACACCGACACTGGGAAGGTACCGCTCCACCGTCCAGTCTTCGGAGTCGAGGCGTGCCCAGGTGTCGGCCCAGCCGCGAAAGGCCCCTTCGGGATCGGTGTGATGGCGGGCCAGCCCGGCGGCCAGGTCTCCAGACGCATAGGAGCGCCGGGCAGCTTCGATCGACTCCATGCCGATGGTCTCACCGCCGAAGACGTGAGCGGCGACACTGATGACGCCTCGTAGCTGCGGGTCGTCATGAGAGCCCCCATAGACCAGGGAGATGGTGGCGCCGTCGGAGTGGCCCCACAGGACACGGTCCCCCACCTCGAGGGCATCCAGGAGCGATGGCAGCCCCTGCCGCGCCTCCTGCTCCATGTGGTCGACCGGCCAGGGAAGGGGCCTCGGGTCCGACCGTCCGTATCCCCACCTGGAGTAGACGAGCACCCCGAGGCCCGAGGCGGCGGCCACCGCCTCTGGGAAACGGCGCCACATCGTGACGCAGCCGAGGCCTTCATGGAGAAAGACGATGACAGGCCCCGACCTGGGCCCCACCCAGGTGTATTCGATACCGACGCCGCCGACCTCGATTCGGTCCATGGACGCCGGATGCTATCGGCCGGCACCCGGAAGGGCCCGGACAGCTGCCACCCTCCACGCTCGCAACGGGAATAGACGGCGGTATCTCCTACATTGATAGTAGAAACGGAGGGCCCTGTGGTGAACGATCATTCTCTTCGCGTCTACGACTCGATCGCCGGCCTGCTCCCCGACGTCGACAATCCAACTCCATTGGTGCGCCTCAACCGGGTGGTTCCGTTCCGCCACGCCAGGGTGTTTGCCAAGTTGGAGTGGTACAACCCGTTCGGGGCGGTGAAAGACCGGGTGGCGTCCAGCATGGTGCGCGACGCCGAAGACCGGGCGGCGATCGTCGCCGACCAGGACCTGGTGGAGCCCACCTCCGGCAACACCGGGCTCGCCCTCACCATGGTCGCCAACGCCAACGGCTACTCGGTGACCACTCCCCTTTCCAACCAGATCCCCGAGGAGAAAAGGACGATGCTGCGCTTCTTCGGAGCCGACGTCGTGGAACTGGAGGACGACCTGTGCCCCGCACCGCAGGCGCCGGACGGAGCCATCGCCAAGGCAACCGAGATAGCCCAGCTGCCCAACTTCCACATGCTCGACCAGTACAGCAACGATGCCAACCCCCGAGCCCACTACCAGACGACAGGGCCCGAGATATGGCGGCAGACCGAAGGCGCCGTCACCCACCTCGTCGCCGGGCTGGGAACATGCGGCACCATCACCGGCACCGGCCGTTTCCTCAAAGAGCACAACCCACAGGTGCATGTGTTGGGTGTCTATCCCAGCGAGGGGCACGACATCCCCGGTGTCCGCAGCCTGAGCCGTCTGCGGCAGACACGGTTCTTCAAACCCGACGAGTACGACGGTCTGGTGGAGGTCTCCAACCGCGACGCATTCGAGCTCTGCCTTCGGCTCAACCGCGAGGAGAGCATCACTGCAGGGCCCAGCTCTGCGTTGGCCCTGGCGGGCGCCTGCGCACTGGTGCCCGACGAGCCGGGCAACCTGGCGGTGGTTGTGTTTCCCGACAGCACCTTCAAATACGCGTCGTCGGTCGTGAAGCATTTCGCCGGGCTCGTACCCGCAGCAACCGGAGCCAAGAACAGGCAGGGCCGCCTGCTCGACGAGGTGACCGAGAACGCCAGGGCCAATACCGGCCTGCGCATCGAAGACGCGGAGGGCGCAGATGTAGTGTGAGACACGCGGCAGCGCAGCACGCGTCGAGGG
>CAZIEQ010000341.1:0-2143 GCA_964538725.1 uncultured Acidimicrobiia bacterium
TGGCCTCGTGACCCGTTCGAGCACGTCTGCCCCCGCGCCACCTCTGGTTCCCGGCGGGCCCGCGGCCCGCGAGGCCCCCATCGTGCAGATCGGCAGCGCTATCGGCTCCTCCCTGGCCCGCCACACCGGCCTCGGCGAAGATCAGGTTCGCAGCCTCGTCGCCGCCGGCGCCGGGGCCGCCATCGGGGCCTCGTTCAACGCTCCCATCGCAGGGATGCTGTTCGCCATGGAAGTGATTCTGGGGCATTTCGCAATCCGGCATCTGAACGCAGTCGTGGTGGCGTCGGTGGCGGCCGCCGTCACCAGCCGCAGCATCGTCGGTGAGGAGCGGCTGCTGCGGGCGTTTCCGTTCAGGATCGTCGACTCGAGGGAACTGGCCCTCTACGCCGTATTGGGGGTGCTGGCGGTCGTTGCGGCATGGCTCTTCCTGCGCATACTGGACAAGGCGGAGACCCTCGGGGAAGCGCTGCCCCGGTGGGGGCGTCCGCTGCTGATCGCAGTTGCGGTGGCGGGCATCGGGGTGTGGGAGCCGCGGATCCTGGGCACCGGACAGAACGAGGTTGCGGAACTGTTGCGCATCTCGACCGTCGTCGAGGATGGATGGTGGGTGCTGGCGGGCCTCGCCGGGCTCAAAATCCTCGCCACTTCGGGGACGATCGGCTCGGGGTCGTCGGGGGGTGCGTTCATGCCGAGCCTGTTCATCGGGGCGACCCTCGGAGCGGGGTTCGCCCTGCTCGTCGAGCCGGTGTGGGGATGGTCCGTCCTCCAGCCGGGGGCATTTGCCATAGTCGGCATGGCGGCCACCTTCGCTGCCGTCGCCCGCGCTCCGCTGACGGCGATAATCATCGTGTTCGAGATCACGGGCGACTACGGCCTGGTATTGCCGCTCATGCTGGCAGCCTCCCTGGCCACCTTCCTCGCCGACAGGATTCATCCCGAGTCGGTGTACACGATGCCGCTGGTGCGACGCGGTATTCGACTGGTCCGTCACAGCGAAGTCGACCTGCTGGACACGGTGAAGGTGGGCGATGTGATCGTGGAGAGGTCGGAGACCGTCACCCCGGAGATGAGCACCGCAGAAGTGCGCGGCCGGCTCGACAGGTTGCGATCCCACGGGCTTCCCGTCGTCGCCGACGGCCGCTTGGTGGGCATCGTCACCATCACCGATGTCCTGCGCGTCGGCGGTGCCTCCGATCAGACGACGGCCTCCGAAGCAATGACCCCCCGCCCGGTCACCGTTACCAGGTCGACTCCGGTGTCGGTGGCGTTGGAACGGATGGCTGCGCTTGGGGTGGGCAGGCTGCCGGTGGTCGAAGAAGGCGATCCCGACGTGCTGTGCGGCCTGTTCAAGAGGGAAGACGCGGTGCGCGCCTACCACTACGCCCTGTCGACATCTACTCACGACGAGCTGTCCCGCCAGCGTCTTCGCACCAGGGTGCACCCCGGAGCCGACTTCTTCGAGTTCACGATCCCGCCCGGCTCGGTGGCGGATGGGCGTCTGGTGCGGGAGGTGGCCTGGCCGGCGGGCCTGACGGTGGTTTCCATCCGCCGGGGGCGGGCGGTGATGGTGCCTGAGGGCAATACGGAGCTGTGCGGAGGCGACGTCCTCACTGCCTTTGGGAGACCTGCGGCACGCGAGCGTCTGCGGGAGCGGTTCGTTGCCGGCGCCGAGCCCACCACCGCGTAGAGTCCCACCGTGGTTCGGATCATTCGCAGCGAGCACCGGTCTGCCCCCATCGGCGTGGGCGGCGCGTCCGTCGTGACCGTCTCCCACACCCGGAGCACGGCGGTGCGGCTGGGATGGGTGGCGGCTGTGTGGCAACGCACCGCTCCCGTCCGTGCAGAGCTGATTGGAGCCGACGGGCGGATCATCGAGATGCCCATCCCCGATGCGGTGTGGACGCTGCGGATGGCTCTCGCCGGATGGACGCTGTGGCGATGGCTGAGGAGGCGCTGATGAGTCTTATGCAGAGTGTCGCAGAGCGAATGGAGGCCTCCGTGGACCGATTCTTCGACCCCGGGCATGATGTGTTCTCCCCGCCGCGGGAGGTGGGGGACGTCACCATCGTCACGGCGAGTGTGTGGGAGCGGGCCGGCGGGTTCGGCTTCGGCGGCGGTGGTGATGGCGACGAAGGTGGCGGGG
>CAZIEQ010000342.1:0-2112 GCA_964538725.1 uncultured Acidimicrobiia bacterium
GACATGTACACCGACAAGCGGGAGCTGTAACGCCCCAGCGGCGCGAAATTGCCGGATATCTACCGCCGGCTTGCCGGTGGGGATTGCTGCTAGCCACGGAGCTGAGTTTGGAATGGGTTGGGTAGGCCTCAAGGCAGGATTCATATCCGCCGCTGATCTGATAACGAACAAACGGGCTACTGGCCGGAGTCCAGGCCGGGCTGGGCCCCGCGGGGATGGCCTGATCAGCCGCGACCGCGCCGGTCGGTCACGGAGCCGGGTGGGTCCAGATCATGTAGTCTCCGAGAGGCTCGCTGGACGTTGTTGGCACCGGGATCCAGCCGATGGCCACGAGCGATCCGTCTGCGGCCACACCGATCTGGTTGACATGGATCGGACCCACCGAACCGTCGCCGAACGCCGGATCGCGATCGACTGGGGCCCAGGGGGTGGAGGAGTCGGCAACCCAGAACCGCCCGGCGTACATCAGGTCACGACCGTTCCACAGCACGCTCACGTCGCCCATCTGGGCTATGTGAACCGATGACAGGTCGGCGTAGTCGCAGTCGCAGTCGAACAGATTCGGAGGCGGGCCCGGGATCTGCTGCCAGTTCTCGCCGTCGAGGGTGCGGTAGGTGCCGGCAGAAGTGAACCTCATGGCCACACCGCTTCCGAAGAGGATGCTTCCACCGCCGAAGTTGCCAAGAACATCGGTCCACGAAGCGCCATCGTCGCTTGACTGGAACAGGCTGTGTCCGGAATCGGTGTGAATCACCAGCCGCGACCCGATCTTGTCGATGCTCGCTGGCTCGTCCGACATGCCCGGACCGATCGCGTCGATGATGGCTTGGGTGACGTCGATTGATCCGTTTGGCATCCAATTGGATCCTCCGTCCGAAGATTCCCAAATCTCAATTCCGCGCAGGTTGAACTGGGCTGTGGCGATCAATTTGGAACCGGCGGCCACCACCGAATCGAGTCGGTTTCCATCGTTGGGGATGTTTGAGGTGGTCCACGTGTGTCCGTCGGTGGAGCGCCACACGACGGGTCGTAGCGTCGGGTCGACGTCGTCGGAGGTGGCACCGACAGCCACGAAAGCGGTTCCGCCCGGCTGACTATCGTCGACGATGAGATCCAGCGGGCCACCGTCGAACATGGGTTGTGCCCCGGTCGTGAATGGCAATCCGAGGTCGGTCGTATCGCCGAGGTCCTGCCATGTTCCTGAATCGTTCACGAATAGTTGCGTGTACTTGAAGCAGCATCCGCTGAGAGCGCCGGCCACCACCACTTGAGTCGATCCGTTGTAGGCCCAAAGGTCGGGAACGCCCGTGTCGTTGGCCCGCAACACCGTCGCATCCCAGCCTGATGCCAAGGCGGCCGAAAAGTCGGCGGCGGCGGGCGGCGTGGTCGTGGTCGTTGTCGATGTGGTCGTTGATGTTGACGATGTTGTGGCAGCGGCCGTTGTCGTGGTTGACGTGGTCGTGGCGGCGACTGTCGATGTGGTTGTCGATGCGGCAGCCGTTGTGGTTGTTGTGGCCGTGGCTGTGGACGATCCGCCACAGGCCGCGGCGGTAAGGGCGAGGGCTGCGAGCACGGAAATCAATCGAACTCGCCAGAGGAACGGGCGTTCACCGAGCATGTTTCGGATGGTAATTCTCTCCATCGGCTCATGCATCGACCCGGGTTGATCGAGTGGTGACTCCGCAACATGAGCAAGCGCCGCGGGAATTTGGATTCTGGTGAAAGAACATTGGCAGGTGGTCGGTATTCGGCCACGGGGTCAATCCAGGACGCGCCCAACCCGGCGGACGAGAACGCGAACGTGAAGTCGGCGACCAGATGGGCCCATGGCGTGTCGATCGACCCCCACCACGACATCGCCTTGGCGAATTCGTCGCTCGCGAGGTGGCGGGATTGTCGGTCGGATTCAGGCTCGATGGCTCCGAAGCAGTCGGCGGCAAACAGACTGCGGCTGCCGTGATCGAACCATGCCAAGATTTCAGGCGGCGTTGGATCGTGAGGGTCGGCCGCCGGGTGCCCGGTCGACTCGCAGCAGGGTGCCGGCAACCCAAAGCTCCTCAGCCGGCAGACCGGCCAGGTCAGCTGCCATCTCCGTAGTTCTCGAACAGCGAG
>CAZIEQ010000343.1:0-2110 GCA_964538725.1 uncultured Acidimicrobiia bacterium
AGGGAACCGTGTCGGCGCCGCTGAAGACGACCACCGCCAGCACCATCATCCCGTAGGCGATCCCCCGCGCGGCCGGTGCCCAGCGCAGCAGCACCGTTTCGTCGGCCGCGTTGCGCTGCGCCAGGTCGATGATGAGCATCGCCAGCACCGCCGGGACCACCAGGGAGATGGCGCCGGTGTCCACCGGGCCTCCCCTGAGGGTGAGAATACCGGTCAGGTAGTTCCACGCCTGGGTGAAGGAAGTGGCGCGGAAGAAGATCCACGACAGGCAGACGAGATGAAAGGTGGCCACGGCGGGGAGGATGTCCCGGCGGGTGAACGGGTCGCGTTCTCTCTTCGCGGCCGCACCACGGAAGCGGCGGTGCAGAGCCAGGTAGGAGCCGTGGAGGCCACCCCAGACGACGAACGTCCACGCCGCGCCGTGCCACAGGCCGCCGAGGAGCATGGTGAGCATCAGGTTGATGTAGATGCGGCGAGGCCCGCGGCGGTTGCCGCCTAGAGGCACGTACAGGTAGTCGCGCAGCCACGTAGAAAGGGAAACGTGCCACGTCCTCCAAAAGTGGGTGATGTTGACCGAAAGGTAGGGCTGGTGGAAGTTCTCCATCAGCTCTATGCCCATGAGACGTGAGGATCCGCGGGCGATGTCGGTGTATCCGGAGAAGTCGCCGTAAATCTGCAACGCAAACGCGTACAGGTTGACCAGGAGGCGGACCGCCCCGGCGCCGGCGGCATCCCCGAAGGCGGCGTTTATCGAAGATGCCAACCCGTCGGCGATGACCACCTTTTTGAAGAGGCCGATGAGGATGAGCAGGACGCCGCTGCGAATCGCCTCAGAGCTCAACCTGGTACGTGCTTTGTGGAACTGGGGAACGAGGCGGCGTGCCCGTTCGATGGGCCCGGCCACCAGCTGGGGGAAATAGGCCACGTACACGGCGAAGGTGAGCAGGCTCCGTACCGGCTCCATTCGCCTGCGGTAGACATCGATCGTGTATCCCAACGTCTGGAAGGTGTAGAACGAGATGCCGACGGGCAGCACGATGTGGAGCACGGAGACGTTCGGATCGAACCCGAAGCCGGACAGCAGCCCCGCGAAGGAGTCGACGAAGAAATCGAAGTACTTGAAGAACCCCAGGATGCCCAGGTTGACCGCCACCGAGGTGGCGAGAAGAAGTCGCCGCCGGTGAGGATCCTTGCTGCCTTCGAGGCCGCGGGACACGTAGAAGTCGGTCAGCGTGGAGACGATGATCAGTCCGAGGAACCGCCAGTCCCAACTGCCGTAGAACACGTAGGAGGCGACGAGGAGGAGCGCGTTCTGCCGCTTGCGCAGCGCCGTCCAATAGAGGACGAGCACCAGCGGCAAGAAGACGGCGTATTCGAAGGAGTTGAAGAGCATCCCGCCCCTAGCCCGGTGAACGATTCACGTGAATGCTCTCAGTGAGCATAGTCGCTACGCTCCGTGTGCAGAGCGGTTTGTGTTGCTGATAGTATCGGCGGCCGACTCGCCGTAGTCGGTCCGGGTCAGATGTCTCGTTTCCGGGCGAGCCGAACCTAAGAGTGGGAAGGAGCCCAAGGTGGATCGAACATTCACCCTTCACATCAAGGCGCGCTGGCTGCGCGTTGCGGCCCTGGCGGCACTGGTGGCCGTGGTCGTCGTGCCGACGACTGCCATCGCCAGCCACCGCTTTGCCGACGTCCCGGACAGCAACACGTTCCATGCGGATATATCGGCCATTGCAGACGCCGGAGTTACCTTTGGTTGCAACCCGCCGGCGAACACCCTGTACTGCCCCGACGGCAACGTCACCCGGGGGCAGATGGCGGCGTTTCTCAATCGCCTGGGGGCTCTCAGCGGACAGACCCCGGTCGTCAACGCGAAGACGGCGCTGAGCGCCGACACACTCGACGGGTTCGACTCCACCGACTTCCTCAAGGTCGGCGAAGGCGGCGGCGGTGATGCCGACACCCTGGACGGGCTGGATTCGCTGGCCTTCTGGCAGAAGACCGACACCGTCGACGCCGGCCTCCTCGACGGCATCGACTCCACCGGCTTCGTCGCCCAGGGAGCAGCCGACTCGGTGACCAGCGGCATGCCGACCCCCGCAGCCCGGGG
>CAZIEQ010000344.1:0-2100 GCA_964538725.1 uncultured Acidimicrobiia bacterium
GGCCGGCGCGGCCGCGCCCGGCGGTGTCGCCGTGGCTGGTGGAGCCGCCCGGGCGGGCGGGGCAGCGGCTTGACGCGCCGCGGCGTCGACTGCCGCCATCACGTCGTTGCGAGTGATCCGCCCGTCCTTGCCTGTACCGGTGATCAGGGTGAGGTCGATCTCATGCTCTGCCGCCAGCTTGCGCACCACCGGCGAAAGCACCCCCCGCATGCCGGCGGCGGCCGCTGCCGCCGGCGGGACGGGTTCCGGGTCGGCGGCTTCCGCGGGTGCCGCTGACACCACTCCCCGAGGAGTTTTCGCCGTCACGGAGGATGCTGCATCCGGCGACGCCTCCGGCTGCTCGCCTGCCTCCCCGATCACCACCAGCGGGGTTCCGACGGCAACGGTCTCGCCTTCGGGTACCAGTATGTCCAGTATCACCCCGGCGACGGGGGAAGGTATCTCGGTGTCGACCTTGTCGGTTGATATCTCGAGCAGCACCTCGTCCTCGGCGATGGTGTCACCGACCTGTTTGCTCCAGCGGATGATGGTTCCCTCGGTGACCGTCTCACCGAGCTGTGGCATCGCGACCTGCACCGCCATTTCGACATGCCTCCTTCGAGTTGCTCAAGGCCGGGGTGAACCGGCGGCGCCGCCTCCAACTTACCCCCCATCGGGGAACATACGGCGGGCAAACGCTGCCCGGCCATCAATGCAGGCTGCGTCCCCCCGAAGCGAGCAGAGTTTCACCGACCGCTTCGGCGATGGTCGGGTGGGCGTGGATGAAGGCCGCCGCCTCCTCAGGCAGGGCTTCCCACGCCGCGGCATACATCAGCTCGTGGATCGTCTCGCCGGCGAGTGGCCCGACGATGGAGGCCCCGAGAATGGGGCCGTCAACCTCCCGCACCACCTTCACAGAACCTTCGGTACGACCGACGATCATGGCTCGGGCCACCCCGCCGAACCCGTGTTCGGCAACCTCGATCTCGTAACCTGCCCGGCGAGCGGCTGCTTCCCCCAACCCGACCGTGGCCACTTCAGGGTTGGTGTACACGACCAGGGGAATGGCATCGTGGTCGACGGGCGCCGCCTCCCCTGTAGCCAGATGCGTAACCGCGGCGATGGCCTCCGCGAAGCCGGCATGGGCCAGTGCCGGGGTGGCGGCAACGATGTCTCCCACCGCATACACACCGGGTTCGGCTGTCTGCATCGTTGCCGGGTCGGTGACGACGAAACCACGGTCGGTCTCGACTGCGGTCTGCCCGAGGCCGATATCGGCGGTCACCGGGTCCCGTCCAACGGCAACGAGTACCGCCTCCACCTCGACGGCGTCGTGGCCGAAGGGAACCCGAACACCGTCGGGGATGGCTTCGGGAAAGCCGACGGCGACATCCGTGTGAATGGAGACCCCTCGTCTGGCCAATGCCCGC
The DNA here is from genome assembly GCA_964538725.1 of uncultured Acidimicrobiia bacterium. Taxonomy (GTDB): domain Bacteria; phylum Actinomycetota; class Acidimicrobiia; order Spongiisociales; family JAOTWH01; genus CAZIEQ01. The sequence goes on from CAZIEQ010000344.1 coordinate 1,410, forward strand.
TGCAGCAGCCTGGCGACATCGGTATCGGTACCGGGCAAGATCTGGCTCATCACCTCAAAGAGGTGGACCTCGGAGCCGAGGTCGATGAGAAGGGAAGCGAACTCGACGCCGATGGCGCCGGCGCCGATGATGGCAACCCGTTCTGGGCACCGTGCCCAGTCGAGAGCGTGGTCGGAGGTCACGATGCGGGCGCCGTCGACCTCGAACCCGGTGATCGACCGGGGAACGGAGCCGGTCGCCAAGATGATGGCGGCGCCTTCCAGTTCGCCGACACCACCGTCGGGACGCTCCACCGCAACCGTGCGTGTCCCGCTGAGTCGTCCATAGCCTTGGATGATGTCGACCTTGCGCTTGCGCAACAACCCCAGCAAACCCTTATGGAGTTGGTCGACTATGCGGTCTTTGCGCTTCAGGCTCTGCGCCCAGTCGAAGCTGGGTTCGGTGGTAACGACACCAAACTCGGCAGCGGTCCTCACCTTGCCGTACACCTCCGCAGCTTGCAGCAAGCTCTTGGCGGGTATGCACCCCCGGTGGAGGCAGGTGCCGCCCACCTTGTCCTTCTCCACGACGGCGACATCCAGGCCGAAGTTGTGGGCGTACAGGGCAGCCGCATAGCCGCCGGGCCCACCACCGAGGATCACGGCGTCGTACAAGGGGGTTCCTCCGGGACGAGGCGAACGCCGAGGTTAGT
>CAZIEQ010000345.1:0-2058 GCA_964538725.1 uncultured Acidimicrobiia bacterium
CGACAAGTCGGAGCCGCGGAATTTGAAGTGGGTCGTCTCGATGGCGAACGGCGAGCCGTACTTTGGGATCAGCCTCTCGTCGATGCCGCCCCCATCGAGGTCCCCCCCGGCCACGTTGAGGCCCCAGGCACTCACGCCGTAGGCCACGTTCTCCAGCCAGTCCACCGGAGCGCCGTCGGTGTAGAACCCCTGGTAGATGGGCGGGTTCTCCTCACCGGCACCCGGGGCCGCGAGGATCAGCGCCGGGCTGGTGGGGTCGGTCCCCCCCTCGTATTCATCCCGGTTGCTCCGGCCGTCGCCGTCGGCATCGCCGTCGGCACCGTCGTCGCCATTGCCGCGGCCGGGGTCGAGGCCGTTCATCGTCTCCCACTCGTCGGGCAGCCCGTCGCCGTCCGAGTCCTGGGAGGAGGTGACCCGGAAGCTGTAGCTGTCGTCCATCAAGTGCGGGTCATCGGCCTGGTCCCAGGCGATGACGCGCACGGTGACGTTCTCCCCGTGGTTCAGCGAGCGGGGGAGCTCGTAGTGGAGCACCAGTTCCCGGCCGCCGCCGGTGATCACCGGGCTCACCACCGAGCCGTTGAGCCGCATGGTGATGATGTCCGGGTCTGGTCCGGAGTAATCGTCCCGGACATGGGTCATCACATTGGTGTAGGGCGAAGCGCCCACCGAACCCGCGGGTGGGTACTGGTCCGCCAGGTAGGGCGGCTCGGTGTCGGGAATCTCGCTGTAGTGGATGTAGACCGGCCGTGGTGCGTAGACCTTGTGGATCTCACAGTCGGTGATCGAGGCATGGATCCAGTACAACCCCTCGGGGATGCCGCCGGTCTGCCAGATGTAGCTGCCGCCGCTGCCGTCGGTGTTCTCGTAGATCGATGCCTGGTTGATCTCCACTCCGTTGAACCCCACGCTGTCGGTGTCATAGTAGAAGGTGATCCGGGCGTTGTCGTCCGGGTCGCTGTCGGTCCATTTGATCTCATACTCGCCAAACGACTCGTCGTCCGCGGTGATTTTAACGTTGCGTATTCTGAATTTCCGGCCGCCGCTGGTGGTCTGGCCATATTCCGAGGGATCGAGACGGAACCAGCCCTCGCTGCCGGCCCAGGGGTTGTGGTCGAACACCCCGCTGTCCGGCTCCAGATCGAGGTCGGGCAGGTGCATCCGGTAGGTGACCCAGCCGCTGCGGTCCTGGCTGCGCAGGTTGGGGATAGTCGGGTGGTCGTTGTAGCCGAAATAGAGCACCAGGTCGTCGGTGCAACTCTCCTGCACGTTGTGGCCGGTGCGGAACATGATCCGCGCCACGTCGAACCGTTCGATACCGTTGCCAATCTCGGCCGGATCGGCAATGGGGTCCTCGAGTTTCATTTCGAAGGTCAGGTTCTTGTAATAGTTGGCATCGATCGCCGTGCCGTTGAGGTCGCGGAAGAGCATCTGCGAATCCCAGTCGGTGGTGGTGGCGGTAATGCCGTTGGCCGCGGTGAAGGTCACATTGGTCAGGTGGTCATAGCTCCGCAGGTCGCTGGATTGGGCCATGTCCCAGGGGTTGCCCAGCACGGTCTCGGCAAAGTCGGCCCCGGTGTCGTACGAGGGGGCCTCGAACTGCAGCGTCGGCGCGTGGTTCACCGACAGCGGCCCCGAGCTCATGTCGAGGTCGGTGGTGTCGGCGCCGTTGGTGCTGGAATTGGGGGTATTCAGCGTCACCCAGTCGAAGCGGATGTTCACCGGCGCGGCCAGGGTGGTGGGATCGATTCGCAGTTCCGTGATGTTCCCCGTCCAGTCACCACTCTCCCGCATGTCCACGCTGTAATTGTTCCAGCCGGTCTGGGCCGGGTGGAATTCGGTGCTGCCCCAGTTGCCCGATCCCTCCCGGCGGAACAACACCTTGTAGGAGTTGGCCGCACTGAGATACATGCGGAAGGAGAGGATGGGGAAGGTGCCGGCCTTGATCGGGTAACGGTCCTCGATGCGGGGCAGGATCGCCGGATCGTTGTTGGTGGAGGTGCAGGAGAAGATCCCGTTGCTGAACGACACCCCGTTGACGTTGAGGTAACTGTCGAGATC
>CAZIEQ010000346.1:0-2056 GCA_964538725.1 uncultured Acidimicrobiia bacterium
CCTCCAGCCATCGACACGATGCCCCGGTGGGGCAGAGTTCGGATTCATGGTTGAACCCGACGTAGTACTGATCCTTGGTGGAAGACCAGAGATCAAACGGCTCATACCAGGTGGGCCTGGTACGAGACTCGATTCGCGAGAGGGCGTAGGAACGGCCGGCGATCGCCTGGGTGCGCATCGCCTCGATGTGCCAAGTGGATGGAACCTCGGCCAGGCCGTAGAGGTATTGCTGCATGGTCATGTTGCCGACCACAACGCAGAAACTGTTGGATCCGCCTCCGAGGCACTGGGTGGTCACCTCTGACTCGCCGCTGTGGGCGGAAGTCGGTCGGCCCTGGGGAACGAGAGTGATCTGGCCGTGGGCGTATGCTCGATCGGCCTCACCGCTCCGCTTCCATGCCGCACTGACCGACAGCGGCTCGCCATCGGTGAATCTGATGTCGAGCCAGGCCGGTGCTGGCCAAGGTTGGCTCGCGCACCCAGTCGGGCAGAGGTCGACGGCTCCTGGATCGGCTGTTATCGATGGGTTGGACGCCGAACCGTTGCATCGTGCTCCGGGGCCGGTCAGCACCTCCCACCAGTAGTTCCCGCTGGATCCGGGTCCGTTGCGGCTGATGGCCATAGGGTCGGTGGTGGTGCCGATGTCGGTGCCGTCGATGGCGATGGTCACCTGACCCGAAGGTCTGAATGATGAGCAGTTGGCTGTGCCGACCAGCACGTCGACATCGTCGACGACGACCGCAGGGTCGAGGGCCAGGCCACTGGCATGAAGAATCTGCGTGCCCTGGTAGTAGAAGGCGATGATCTGCTCGGCTTTTTGCTCCGCATAGGCACGGCCCAGAGCGCCGTATTGGCTCATGCCGATGCCATGGCCCCAACCGCCACCCGAGAACGTGACGCTGGGTTCTGCCGGCGGGGTGGTCGTCGTCGGGGTGGCCGTCGTTGGGGTGGTCGTCGTTGGGGTGGTCGTCGTTGGGGTGGCCGTCGTTGCACCACTCGCCGCTGGCGAAAGGCTGACGGCCAACATGGCGATGGCGATAGTGATCAGTATTCGAATTCGGATCATCCGGATCCCATCGGCGGGCCGCCCGCTTTTGGTGAGTAGATGTTATAGGTCATCAGCACCGCCGAGTGGTGTCATGCCGGTACGGTCCCTCACGGGTGCGGGTCAATCTGCCGATCGGATATGCAACTACCGTTGCTGACTGGACACATGTGAAGACAACCCCAATTGCCCTGCTGGCCGTCGCCGTGGTGGCTGCACTTCCCTCGATCGGCTCGGAGGTTGCGGGCGCAGCGCCGTCGGATGGGGCCGCTGGGGCGCACGCCCACGTGATTGTCAGCGTGGTCGACGGTGGCTTTCCCGGTGATACCACGGCTCTGGCAGCGCGTCTCGATGCGGAATTTGGTCCGGAAGTTGCAACCACTATGGCTCTCGATGAGGTCGACATCATTGCCGCCGATGTCACTCCGCAGGGCAGGGCATCTCTGGCTGGCTATCCCGGCGTGGTTTCGGTTTCGGATTCGCGATCATTCGCGCCGGCTCTTGATGTTTCGGTGCCGCAGATAGGGGCTGCATCGCTGCACACAGATGGTCTCACGGGTGCAGGCAAGGCAGTGGCGGTGATCGATTCCGGAGTGTCATCCACGACGCCTGCCCTGGCTGCTTCGCCCTCCCACGCCGGCTCAGTCGTGTATGAGGAGTGTTTTCTCACAGGAGCCGACCATGTGGTTTTGCAGGGCGATTCGGCCGCTTCGATACCGCTTGAGTTGTGCCCGCCAAACAGTTCGACGCACGCTACCGGCCCCGGCTCGACCCACGCGGTTGGCGTCGACGCGGCGCAACCCTGCACCATGATTGCAGTCGACTGCAGCCACGGCACCGCTGTGGCTGGCGTCATCGCAGCACATGAGCCCGGTTCGCTCTACGTGGGCGTGGCTCCGGACGCATCGATCCTCTCCTTCCGAGTCACGGCAGTGATCCAAAGGCCGAACGGTGGTGCCGTCGAGAGCTTCATCTCCCCTGACGGTGTGCTGGCCGCTCTGAACCAGGTCG
>CAZIEQ010000347.1:0-2028 GCA_964538725.1 uncultured Acidimicrobiia bacterium
CGCACTGGCGCTTCTCGGAGTGCGTGATGGGATCGCCGAGGCACGCCTGCTTCGGGTAGCCATCGGCGGCCAGCACGACTGCACAGGTGAATCGAGGGTCGATCCACACATCGGGCTCTCCCTTCCCTCCGCAGGCTGCCCACCGGCACAGGTCCCCAAAGACACCGTCTTCGAGGCGTGGTAGCACTGCCTGCGCCTCCGGGTCGCCGAGGCGGACGTTGAATTCGAGAAGCTTGGGACCGCTTGTGGTCAGCATCAGTCCGGCGTACAGGAAACCGACAAACGAGATGCCCTCCGCCTGCAGCACATGCAGAACGGGCAGGATTATGCTCTCGCGCACGGTCTTTTCGAGTACCGCGTCGATGACCGGGTTGGGGCTCACCGCGCCCATTCCACCGGTGTTCGGTCCACGGTCTCCGTCACCGATGCGCTTGTAGTCCCTGGCGTGTGGAAGCGGCACGATCCGGGTTCCGTGACATAGCCAGAAAAGGGACGCCTCGACGCCGACCAGACGCTCCTCCAACACGACTCTGCTGCCTGCGGCGCCGAGACGACCGCCGAGAAGCCCCCTGACTTCAGCGGCACAGCTCTCCTCGTCGTCGGGTAGGAACACCCCCTTTCCCCCTGCAAGACCATCCGCCTTGACTACTGGAGGAGAGGGGAAGACGGCCATGGCGGCAGCGATGTCTTTCCCGTCTGTGACGATCCGGTAGCGAGGCGACGGGACTCCTGCAGCTTCGGTAAGGCGGCGTGTGAACACCTTGGATCCCTCGAGACGGGCGGCGGCGGCGCTCGGGCCGCAACACGCTATTCCGTCGGCGGCCAGCGCATCCGACAGGCCGCGGGTGAGTGGCAACTCGGGGCCTGGTATGACCAGGTCCACCTGCTCGCCCCGGGCCACTGCGACCACACCGGCGATGTCGGCGGCAGCGACTGCCAAGTTGCGACCCAGCGTTGCCGTCCCCGGGTTTCCGGGGGCGATCAGCAGATCGGCTTTCGGGTCGGTGGCAAGCGCCCGGCACATGGCATGCTCCCGTCCACCGCTGCCGACCACCAGGACCTTCATCCGTCGCTCCTCACTAGTGCCGGAAGTGACGCTGCGCGGTGAAGACCATGGCCAGACCCAACTCGTCGCAGGCAGCGATGACCTCACCGTCGCCTCGCGACCCGCCCGGTTGAACGACGATTCCAACTCCTCTGTCCGCCGCCAGCCGGACACAGTCGTCAAAGGGGAAGAAGCCGTCGGAGGCCAACACTGCTCCGTTGCTGAAGTCGCCCGCTTTCTCCAGCGCGAGTCGGCACGCGTCGATGCGACTCGTCAGCCCGGCGCCGGCACCTCGCAGTGTTCTATCGCTGGTGACACATACGGCGTTCGATTTGAGAGATGCTGCTGTTCGCATGGCGAAGACCATCTCTTCCTTCATATCCGGAGCCGGTGCCTCTTCGGTGACCACCTCCCAGTCGTCACCGCTGGTTGGTCCCTGGTCGACGTTCTGCACCAGAAGGCCACCTCCGATACGGTGGAGATGATCGGCCGGCGCCGGGTCTCCGGGAGGGACTGCGACCAGCCGGAGGTTGCGGCGGGCGGCCAGGGACGCTCGTGCCTCGTCGCTGAAGCCGGGGGCGGCGATGCACTCCACGAACAGCTTGGAGGCCAGGATCGCTTCGGCCGTCGCTGCCTGCAGCGGCCGGTTGAAGCCGATGACCGATCCGAATGCCGCCATCGGGTCGCCCGACAGAGCCCGCTGGAACGCCTTTGACTGCGTTGCAGCCTCGGCGAGGCCGCACGGATTGGTGTGCTTGACGATGGCGCACCGTTGAGGACCCTCTCCGTAGACGGAGCGGTATGCGCCATCGAGATCGAGCAGGTTGTTGTATGACAGCTCCTTGCCTTGAAGCAAGACGCCGGCGGCGACACCTGTGCCGCTCCCATCGACGAAGAGCGCGGCCTGCTGGTGGGGGGTTTCGCCGTAGCGCAGTCTGGATGGAGCCGTGAAGCCGTACAACCGCGACGCGGCTGTCAATTGC
>CAZIEQ010000348.1:0-2013 GCA_964538725.1 uncultured Acidimicrobiia bacterium
CGGCACCCAGAGACGCTGCGCGCGGAGGCGCAGCGACTCACCGCGGCGCTCCGCGCGGCGGGTGGCGAGCAACGACTTCGGTTGCGCATCATTCGTTACGACACCGTGGAGGAAGCACTCGATGGCCTGGCTGCAGGCGAATCGGAGGCCGTCGTTGCCTCCACTGCAGAACTCGGGCCGATCCTCGGCTCCTATTCGGACCTGACCATGACCGGCCCGGTGTCTGCAGAGGCGAAGCTACAGAGCTTCCCACTGGGGACGAACAAGCTGGGCCAGGACGTCCTGAGCCGCCTCATCTGGGGAACGCGGGTTGCGTTTCTCATCGGCTTCGCGGCGGCGCTGCTGTCGCTCGTCGTCGGCCTGCCGCTCGGCCTGCTCGCCGGGTACAGAGGGGGCAAGCTGGATCGAGGGTTGAGCCTGATCATGGACAGCCTGTATGCCTTTCCCGGCCTCATCCTGGCAATCGCCATCACCGCCGTCCTCGGCCCCAGCATCTTCAACGTGATCGTGGCGATCGCGGTCGTATATGTACCGACCTACTACAGGATCGTTCGTGGCCAGACACTCTCGACCAAAGAAGAACTCCACGTCGAAGCGGCCATGAGCATTGGAGCCAAGGGCCGGACGATCCTCCGCCGGTACATCTTTCCCCTCGTCACTCCATCGGTTGCGATCATCTTCTCGGTGAACGTCGCCGACGCCATTCTCACCGGAGCCGCTCTCAGCTTCCTGGGCCTGGGGCTGCCACCGGACGTGCCCGACTGGGGTATCGATCTTGCCCGAGGCCAAGAGAGCATCCAGTCGGCCTGGTGGCTGATCACATTCCCCGGACTGGCAGTCATGTTGGTGGTCCTCGCATTCACGATGATGGGCGAGGGCCTGGTCGAAATATTCAACCCGAAGCTGCGGGACCGATGAGTGACGTCCTCTACTCGGTGCGGAATCTCTCAGTCGAGTACGCCACTCGCCAAGGACCGGTCAAAGCAGTCTGCGACGTGACGTTCGACATCCACAAGGGAGAGATCCTGGGCCTGGTAGGAGAGTCCGGTTGCGGAAAGTCGACACTCGGCAAGGCGATGATGCGGATGATCACCTCCCCCGGTCGGATCACCAACGGGGAGCTGATCTTCGATGGCACCGACCTGATGTCACTCAACAACAAGACGATGATGGACATCCGGGGGGCCCGCATCGGCATGGTGTTCCAGGATCCCATGACGTCTCTCAATCCCGTCCAGAAGATCGTCGACCACATGACCGAGACGATCCAGACCCATGAGCCCAAGGTATCCAAAGCCGCCGCTCGAGCGAGGGCAGTGGAACTAGCCCAAGTGCTCGGAATCCGCAGAGAGAGAATCGACGACTACCCGCACCAGTTCAGCGGCGGCATGCGCCAGCGCATGATGATCGCCCTCGCACTGGCACTACGCGGCGACCTGGTCATAGCCGACGAGCCGACGACGTCGCTCGATGTCATCGTGGAGGCGAAGTTTCTCGACCTGCTGCGCGAACTCCGGCAGGAATTCGGCCTGACGATCGTGATCATCACTCACAACATCGGTGTCGTCGCCGAGGTAGCCGACCGGATCGCGGTGATGTATGCGGGCCGGATGGCGGAGATCGGGTCCGTTCACGAGGTTTTTCCCAGCCCGATGCATCCATACACCAAGGGCCTGCTTCGCTCGGTTCCCAACATCGAGCTGACAGAACACGAGCTCTACCGGATGGAGGGTCAGCCCCCCAACCTGGTCGCACCACCGCCCGGCTGTCCCTTCCATCCCCGTTGCCCACAGGTGATGGAAGTCTGCCGGGGCGCCGTGCCCCGATTCGACCCGGTCGACCACGACCGTCGAGTGGCTTGCTGGGTGTGGCATGAGGCGCCGGCGCGTGGCGACGGGCAGAGAACCCCCCCCGGCGGCAACGGGGGATGGGCGGCCGAGGGGCTGCATCTGGCTGAAGAAATGACCGGTCGTTATCGAGATGATCCCCCGCCCCTGGCGGCACTGTGCCTCA
>CAZIEQ010000349.1:0-2007 GCA_964538725.1 uncultured Acidimicrobiia bacterium
GAGGAACCTCGCTCCAGAGCCCTGCCCATACGCCACCATCTGCGAGCCCTGCGACACCTCCGCCCCCGCCGCTGAGTCCCGCCCCGCGCTGCGCTCCCAACTCGACGACATCCACGCCCTCCGCAACGACGCCGAAGCCCGAGGCTGGGACAGCGAGATTGCACGACACACTCGAGTCATCGAGGCCCTCCACGGTCACCTCCGGCGACACGCCGACACCACCCCACCACCATCGATCTCTTGACCTCCGACCACCATGGCCGGTTAATTGAACGCGTCCACAAAGAGATCAAACGCCGTTCCAACGTCATCGGAATCTTCCCCGACGACCAATCAGTGATCCGCCTCGTCGGCGCCGTACTCATCGAAGTCCACGACGAATGGCAAACCACCGACCGCCGCTACCTGTCCGAAGCATCCATGGCCCAGATCGCCCAACCACCCAAGGAGGTCACCACCACCCAAACACCCGAACTCCCCGCCGCCTAACCTGGTGTCGGCGCTCAGCGGAAGTCGCGTTTTGTGCTCACCGAAAGTCGCGATCGGTGAGGGTGGGTTCCTCGGGTCTTGATCTTATCGGTGGTCCTCCTTTCGTGTGGCTTGGGTGAGGGTGTGGTGTTCGCGGAGCCGCCATGAGGGTCCTCGGATGTTGACGACGACGGCTTTGTGTAAGAGCCGGTCGGCGATGGCGGCGGCGGTGACGGGGTCCCCGAAGACGTCTGCCCATGAGGGGAGCCCGCGGTTGGTGGTGACGATGGTCGATGAGCCGTTTTCGTAGCGGCGGTTGACGACTTGGTAGAACAGGTTGGCGCCTTCTCGGGGGATGGGGGTGATGCCGACGTCGTCGATGACGAGCACTGAGGGGCCGGTGTAGGTGCGGATCTTGGTGTAGAGCCGGCCGTCGGCTCGAGCGGCGGCGAGGTGGGTGACCATGTCGTCGGCGTTGGTGAAGTACCCCCGGTAGCCCTTCTCGACGGCGCGGATCGCAATGGCGCAGGCGAGGTGGGTCTTCCCGCAGCCGGGTTGCCCGAGGAACAGGACGGGTCGGCCCTCTTCGATGAACGCTCCTTCGGCGAGTTCGTGGATCTGTTTGCGGTCCACCGAGGGTTGGAAGTCGAAGTCGAACTCGTCGAGGGTTCGGTAGGCGGGGAAGTGCGCAAACCTGAGCCGGGCCTGGAGCCGGCGAGCCCGGGTGGCTTCGGTCTCTTCGGCCAACAGCCGGGCGAGGAACTCGAGATGGCTCCACTCCTCGGCCCGGGCTTCCTCGGCGACGGTGGCGAACACTTCGAGGGTGCGGTGCATCTTCAGATACCCCAGATCGGTCTTGATGGTCTCGTAGACGCCCCCGACGCTCATTGGTCACCTCCAGGGGTCTCGACGCCGGGAGAGTCGTCTCCTGGGCGGCGTTGTGCGCCGTTGCTTTCCATCGGGTGGGGTCCGGGTGCGGGGGCGATGGCCTCCAGGAGCCGCAAATCAGGCGGATCCACGTGGTAGTCGCCGCCTGCGAGATCCAAGCCGGGCACTTCGATGGGACTGTCGTTGTGGTCGGTGACGATGGTGAGCCGTCGATCGTGGCGGCCCAGGGCGGCGGCTTCGGTGGCGGCCCGATGCTGCGGGTCCCACACATAGGTGGCGTCGGGATCGAGACGGTGGGTAGCCGCCAGCTCCCCGCCAGAGCGGATCTCGATGATCCCGGCATCGACCGGTTCCCGCACCGCGACGACAGCGCCGACGGTGTCCGGGGGCACCGAGTAGAACACGCCGTCCCACTCGATCAGCGGGACGCGTCCCACCCGGCGGGTCTGACGGCGGGCGGTGTCGAACCGCACCGCCGGCAACGCACCAAGGGTCTCCCGTTCCGATGCCATCCGTTGAGCTGGCGGCACACCGGTGACCCGATGTGGGCGTCGATGCACCACCTGATCCAGCCACAGGACGGCGCGACGATTCAACTCTGCGATGTTCTGTGGCGGGTCGAGGTCCATCTCGGGCAAGAACGCCGACTTG
>CAZIEQ010000350.1:0-1983 GCA_964538725.1 uncultured Acidimicrobiia bacterium
CGCCAGCGCGGCGAACGTCGCCGCGGCGCTGGCTCCGGTCTCCGCCACCATCTCCACCGCGGCGCCGGCGAGGGCACCATTCTCGGGCAACGCCGCTTCCAGGTGCACCGCCATCTCCGACGCTGGCCTCCCCAGCCGTGCCGACCGGACCAAGGGGGTCAGATCCAGCTCAACGCCGGGGTGAGCGGCAGCCATCAGCCCGTGGCGCAGCGACGCGCCGGCGCGAAGCTCGGCAGCAAGAGCACTGAGGAACGAAGCTTCAGCATCACCGTCGGGATTCCCCCGCCGGGACCACAGCACCCAGACCGCCACCAGGATCAGGAACAAGACGGGCTGCCAGACGGCGAGTGACGCCACCGCGAGCACTGGCCACGGGATCCCGGCAGCGAGGCCGACTCCAATCACGACGACGGCGGTCAGCACCTGTGTACCTCGACCGGGCCCTCTTCACCGACTTCGGCGATCACCGCTACCCGCCGCTGCCCCCGGCGACGCTCCATTTGAACGACGAGGTCGACGGCGCCGCGAAGCAAACGCCGCAGCGTGTCTTGATCGGGAGCCGTCTCCGAACTCGTCGCCAGTGCCTCAACGCGCAGCAGTGCCTCATCAGGCCGGGCGGCATGGACCGTGCTCATCGAGCCCCTATGGCCGGTGGCCATCGCCAGCACCATGTCGAGAGCCTCCGGGCCCCTCACCTCGCCGACGATCATGCGATCCGGTCGCAACCGAAGGGCGTGCCGCACGAGGGCCTGCAACGTCACCTCCCCCGCTCCCTCCGTGTTTGCAGGTCTGGCCTCGAGGCGCACGACATGACCGCCGATCTGGAGTTCGGCTGCGTCCTCCACCGTCACGATCCGCTCTCCGGCAGGAATCAGCGCGCCGAGAAGGTTGAGAAGAGTCGTCTTGCCGGCGCCGGTGGGACCCGCGATGAGAAGGCTGCGGCCTGACCTGACTGCCGCCGTGAGCATCTCGATGGCGGCGCGATCGATACCGCCGCAGGACATCATGGCTTCCAAGTCGGGCACCGCCTGTGTGAAGCGGCGGATGGCGATGACGGGACCGTCGATAGAGACTGGGGGCACGATGGCGTGCAGACGCGAGCCGTCGGGAAGCCGTGCGTCGACAGCCGGCGACGCCCGGTCGAGCCGCAGACCCAGGGGTGCGATCATCCGCTCGACGACCGCCACCACCGCATCCGCGTCGGGAAACTCCACGTCGGCACGATGCAAAGTGCCCGAACGCTCCACCCACACCTCACTGCATCCATTGACGAGGATGTCAGACACCGTGGGGTCGACCAGCAGCGGCTCAAGGGGTCCCAGGCCAACCAGTGAGGCCACCACGTCGTCTACTACCTGCTCGCCTGCCAGCGGCGCTTCCTGACGGCGAAGCTCGGAGACCGCACGGCGTAGGACACCGGCGTCGAACGAAACCTCCGACTCGACGACGCGGCGCACAAGCCGCTCCGTCACTCCCACGACATCTCCCATACCCGACGCCAGGCGGCGACCCAGCGATCTCGCGCCGGGCTCCTACCGGCCAGCAGAGCGGCCCAGGCACGTGGCTGCGGCCGCGGCAGGTTCACGCCGGCACGTGGCGCGGCGCGCCACCCCACCGGCTGCCACACCGCAGGACCATTCCACACTCCGAGCACGTCCCCTGGTACTGCAAGCCTTACCGGAACGGTTGCCGCCCAGCGGCATTTCGGTGGACCCGCGGGCGGTAGTCGAAGCACGACGTAAGACCATCCTTCGATCAGGGCAGCAATCACCTCGGCGGCGGCGTCCAGGCGGACCCCACCGTTGCGCAGGACCGCCCGTCCACTCCGGACCGGTTCCAGGTCGTCCCGGCGGGGGCCTTCCGCCACCAAACGGGCGAGGCTGCCCGAACCGGGATAGTGGGGACCCTTGTCGTCGGGCTGCAGCACCAGGGCGGTTGGGCTTGCCGCCCTCCGTGACAGCTGCACCACCGCACCGGGTCAGC
>CAZIEQ010000351.1:0-1982 GCA_964538725.1 uncultured Acidimicrobiia bacterium
GCCGCGGCGTCGTGCGCGCGCGTGCGATCGCAGCCGTGCCAAAGCTGCAGCGCGCCGACGAAGTCATGGCGGACATCAACGACACGGAGCTGCATGCGTCTATCGAGATCGTTCGCACCATCCGTGATCGGCTGGGAGTCACCGTCATCTGGGTGGAGCACGTGATGCACGCTGTTTTGAATCTGGCGGAGCGCATCGTCGTGCTCGACTTCGGCAGGGTGCTCGCCGACGGCGACCCCGAGCAGGTGATGCGAGACCCCGCCGTCGTCAACGCCTACCTGGGCCCGGGAGTGGCGCGCGGTGCTTGACGTCCGCGGACTGTCGGCGGGGTATGTCGGCGAAGATGTCATCCACGACATCACGTTCAATGTCGACGACGGGGAGGCGGTGGCGGTCATCGGCTCCAACGGTGCGGGCAAGTCGACTCTGTTCAGAGCGGTCTGCGGCCTGCTCACGGCATCGGCCGGAGACACCACCTTCGATGGAACTGCGATCTCTAGGCAGAGCGCGCATCGAATCTCACGGGCAGGGCTTGCCTATGTACCTGCGGAGCGTCATCTGTTTCCCCAGATGACGGTGCGGGACAACCTCGCTCTCGGCGCGTTTCCCCGGCGTCCCGACCCCGACACGATGAACCTCGTGGTTGGCCTCTTCCCTCAACTCGCCGCGCGGCAGAGCCAACCCGCAGGGACGTTGAGCGGCGGTGAGCAGCAGATGCTCGCCGTGGGCCGGGCCCTCATGTCGAAGCCACGCCTGTTGATGCTGGATGAGCCCACCACCGGGCTGGCTCCGAAGCTGGCAGCAGACGCCTACGCGGCGCTGTTGGAGCTGCAACGGCACGGATTGACCCTGCTGGTAGCCGAACAGCAGGTTCCGCTGGCACTGTCCCTGGCGGATCGCGCGTATGTGCTGGAGAACGGGCGGGTGCAGCTCGAGGGAACAGCACGGGAGCTGGAAGCGAATCCCGACGTTCGCCGCGCCTACCTGGGCATCACATGACGGCGGTCATCCTCGACGGGACAGTGCTGGGCCTTCAATTCGGGCTCCTCGGAGTCGGGTTGACACTGGTGTATGGCCTCGGTGGCGTACTCAACCTGGCCCACGGCTCGATGGCCGTGCTGGGAGCCATCGTGGTCGCCAATGCACACGACGCCGGCACCTCGGCGGGGGTGGCGGTTCTCCTCGGACTGGTAGCTGCGGGCGGGTTGGGGTTGGTGCTCGACACGACACTGATGAGGCCGGTGTACCACCAGCGTGGGGAAAGCCGGGTGCTTCTCGGCCTGCTGCTCACCCTGGGCGTGGCGTTCATCATCGACGGCTTGCTGGTATGGCGCTACCCGATTGGGGCGCTCAGCCTCAACATCGGCGGCGACCCCATCCCCATACTCGGTGTGCGGATGCGCACCGGCAGCCTGGTGGCGTCGGCGATCAGCATCGCCGCCGGGACCCTGCTGGTCATGTTCTTTCGCATGTCGAGGATGGGCAGGGCGGTGCGGTCGGTCATCCAGGACGAGGTGGGCGCCCGGCTATGCGGCATCAACCCCGCCGCCATCCGCAGCCTCATCTTCGCTCTCAGCGGTGTGCTTGCAGGACTGGTGGCAGTGACCCGGTCCATGACGTCGCCGGTCACCGTCAACGCCGGGTTGGACTTCACCATCCTCGCGCTCATCGTCACCGTCGTCGGCGGGTTGGGCAGCGTCTCCGGAGCGTTCCTCGCCGGGATCATCCTGGGAATCGTCAACACGGTGAGCTCCTTCTACATCGGCACCTATATCACCACCGTCGTGCTGCTGGTGGCGGCGGCGCTGACGATCCTGTTCCGGCCGGCGGGTCTCTTGGGGCGGCATTCATGATCGACGCCGAGACGGGCACCGCCGCCCTCGGCGGCACCCCGGTCCGCCCTCCTCTGCCGCTGCCGCGGCGTTTCGGGCCCATCGCCGTGGCCGGCCTCGTTCTGGCCCGGCTGCCCCTGAGATACGGAG
>CAZIEQ010000352.1:0-1980 GCA_964538725.1 uncultured Acidimicrobiia bacterium
CGTGGTCGTCGGAAACGACATATTCCACCCCCCCCATGCCCCGCGCTCACCTTGGGCGTGGTTGGGGGTGTCACGACGCTGCGGTGCGCCTTCTCTCGAGGCGATCGGTTCCACCCGCCGCTGCCCGGCATACTTGGGGGCCGACCCGTGGATCGGCTCGAACATCGATGGATAGGTGCGTTCGGGGTTGATGTTGCCTCCTGCGGCGAATCCCATGCCCCCTTGCAGCATGGCACCGAGGTCGGTGATGATGTCTCCAAAGAGGTTCGATGCCACTATCACGTCGAAGTATTCAGGGTTCTTGACGAACCACATCGTCATCGCGTCAACCAGGGCCATGTCGGTCTCGATGTCCGCATAGCCGTCGGCCACCGCGGCGAACATCTCATCCCAAAACACCATTGAGTACCCCAAAGCGTTCGACTTGGTGCAGTTGGTGACGCGACCGACCGTGCCGCTGCTACCGAGCTTGGCGCGCCGGCGGGCGGTCTCGAATGCATAGCGGATCACTCGCTCGCACCCCTTCGAGGTGAAGACGGCGGTCTGCAGGGCGAAGGCGTCCGGGGTCCCCGGTTTGAAGATCCCTCCCACACTTGAGTATTCGCCTTCGGTGTTTTCGCGCACCACCACCATGTCGAGGGTGTCGGGGCTGGCCGTAGCCACCGGGGTACTCACCGCGGGGTACAGTTTGATTGGGCGCAGGTTCACGTACTGATCGAAGCCCTTCCGAATCGCAAGCAGCATCTCGAGTGAGATGTGGTCGGGTACCTTGGAAGCATCGCCAATGCATCCAAGGAAGATGGCGTCGAAGTCGGCAAGTGTTTGCAGCGCGTCGCGCGCCATCATTCGGCCATGTTCGAGGTAGTGGTCGCAGCCCCAGTCGAACGGCTCGAATTCGGCGTCGAAGCTGAATGTGGCCGCGGCGCTGGTGATCACTTTGACCGCTTCGGCGGCGATCTCTGAACCAACACCGTCTCCCGGAATGACGGCGATCCGCAACGTTGACACCTGATTCCTCCCAGCTGTCGGATGACGAGCCAGCTGTGAATGATGATAAACGATAAACGATTATCCAACGGCGGCGGGATGGAGAGGGCGAGGTGCCGGGCGCCAGGCGCTTCGATCTCAGTCGGGGGCCATCTTGGGAAGAGGGGGACTGGGTTTGAACCCGCTTCCCAGCTGGGTGATCCGGTTGGCGACGCCGACGAAGAATCGGTGCAGCGATGCTTCGGCTACGCGGTGCATGACGAGCGTGTCCAACAATGCGCCGACCGCTCCCAACGGCGGGTGGTAGTGGCCGACGATGGATAGTTGGCTCTCGGCATCCGACAGTGGCCGGGCTTCGAGGCTGCCTTCCATCTTCGGGAAGAGCGAAGCCGCGCTGCCGGCCTTCCACCCGACGGCGCGCCGGCAGAAGGGGAGGGGCTTGGCAGCCTGTTCGAATTCACCGAGGGTGACGACCACTTCCCTGGCGACTGCCCGGCCGGCGACCTCGACGTCGAGCTCCGCGGCCAGTTGGTTGAAGCGGTGCAGGCTCTCGTCTGCCGCCTGGTCGAAGAGAGCCTCGGGCTGGTCGCGCAGCAGGTGCGCCACCACACGGTACGGCGCGGCGACGTAGCCGTACAGATAGACCGGCTTTTCCATCTCGGTGTCCAGCTCAGCAGGTGGCGGCCCGATCGCCTAGGGAACTAAGTCCCCGGTTTGGGGTCCGAATGGTCCCTATTCCTCAGCCCCGTCGAGCCACCAACGTCCCCAGCGCGATGATTGAGGACCCCGCCGGGATGCCGCGGACCAAGAAGCGGTGCAGTCCGAACAACACGATCAGTGGCGTGCCGACGAGACACTCCGTACATTCAGCGGACTCCGGCTTTCCATTCCACTACCGAATCGGCAAAGCCGACTGCGAGGAACGGGATGAAGCCGCCGGTGAGCAGGCCTACTTCAGGGACTACGAACATGAGGAGCAAGACGTATGTCGCT
>CAZIEQ010000353.1:0-1972 GCA_964538725.1 uncultured Acidimicrobiia bacterium
GCGGGTCTCGATGTCCAAGTGCAGGCCATGGCGGATGCCCTTGCCGGCGGCGGCGACGAGAGTGTCTCCAGGGCGGCGGAGGCACTGACCGCTGCTGCCGCTGCTGCCAAGAGGTCAGCGTTGACGTTGGCAGCGGCGCCCCTCACCGAGATCACCGGTTCGCTGCCCCAACTCGTCGGCTACCTCTCCCGCCGCCTCAGCAAGGATGTCCGCCTCGAAGTCCACGGTGACGGCGTCACGGTTGACCGCCAGGTGCTCGATCATCTCGCCAATCCCCTGCGCCATCTCGTTGCCAACGCCATCCAGCACGGTATCGAAGACCCGGCCCACCGGGGGGCCAAGCCGGACACGGGATCGGTGAGAGTGCGCGCAGCCGCTGACGGGGACACCCTGACCCTGAGCGTGTCCGACGACGGAGCCGGCGTCGACTGGAATGCGGTTGCAACTCGGACAGGCGTCGAGGGGGAATCCACCGAAGAACTGCAGGCGAAGCTGTTTGCGCCTTCGTTCGGGACGGGGAACGGCCACGGTAATGGCCTGGTTGCGGTGGCGGCGGCGGTCGGGAAGCTCAATGGTGGGCTCAGCCTGGAGAGCAGGGAAGGGCTCGGAACCACCATCACCTTGAAGGTTCCGGTCGCTCGCGCGCTGCAGTGGGTCGTATTGGTGCAAAGCGCTGGTCATACCTGGGCGATTCCCCAGGCCAGCATCGCAGACATCCATGAGAGCGTTCTCAACGCCCCGCAGCCGGTCGAGACCTTCGCCGGGTTGCTCGGTCTCGAAGACGATGCCGAGCCCGGAGGAGCTGTGACAGTCGCCACCTCCGGGGGGCCGGTGTCGTACTCAGTCGACTGTCTCGTCGGTAAACGCAACGTGGCGGTCAAGGAGCTCGGCCCCATCATCGACGGCTCCGGCCTGGTTTCCGGTGCCGCTCTTCTCGGCGCGGGCCAGATCGCGCTGCTCGTAGACCCGACTCGCAGCTACCCCCAGTCGAGCATCGAGGAGCGAGGCGGTGGGCTTCGACCGCGGGTGCTCGTCGTAGACGACTCTCCCGGGGCCCGTGACGTCGTTGCCGCTGCTCTGGCGCCGGCGGGATTCAACAGCCAAGTGGCTGCATCTGCCGAGGAGGCTCTGGCTCGGCTCCTCGTGGACCCGGCGGATGCTCTCGTCGTCGATTTCTCCCTGCCGGGTCTCGACGGCATCGAACTGGTCAAAGTGGTCCGCAGCAGGTTCGGAACGTTGCCGGTTGTCATGCTGTCGGCGGTGGCAGATGAAGAGGATCAGGTGGCAGCCAAGGAAGCGGGTGTGGACTCATTCTTCAGTAAGGATGATCTGCGCCGCGGAGGTCTGGCAGATGAGCTCGTCAGGCTCATAGCGGAACGTGCTCCCACATGAACATCCTGCTGGCCGACGACTCGCCGACGCTGCGGCGAGCAGTGGCGTCGCTTCTCGAATCAGAAGGTCACCGTGTGATTGAAGCCGGTGACGGCGTGGAAGCCATCGTGGAGTTCTCATCCCGCCGTCCCGACCTGGTGATCGTCGACGCCGACATGCCGCGCCTCGGTGGACACGCCGTCTGCCGGTTACTGAAGGAAGATCGGTCGACGGCGGCGGTACCGGTCTTGATGCTGACCGGTCGTGACCAGGCATCCGACGAATACTGGAGTGACCGCAGCGGTGCCGACGGCTACATGGTCAAGCAACAGGCAAGTGAGGATCTGGTGGCGACGGTCAACACGCTTGCGGCGAGCCGCACGCCGGCCGAGCTATCCACCGAAGCGGCCGCCGACACCAGCAGCGACAGCGACCACGGCATCCTGGTGAGAGTATGCGAGATGCTTGAACGTGAACTGGCCGAAGCGACGATGCTCCATGAGCTGGTGTCGTTGGTGTTGCGGCCGGGGAGACCCGACGAGACTGCCCGGGCTCGTGCCCGTCGTCGCCATCGCTCCAGGCACGACGGTCCGCACTCAGG
>CAZIEQ010000354.1:0-1929 GCA_964538725.1 uncultured Acidimicrobiia bacterium
TGGACCGGCGACCCGCTGTCGTCGTCCAGGGGATCACATTTCGTCATCGCCCCACACCGTCTACGACCGAAATATTCTTGGAGGCAGTCAGCGGATCGGGTCGCCCGAGGTATTTATACGGTGATGACAGATCACGTGGGAGACTCTGGGGCGAAAGCCCAGAAGCACGTTGGGTTCGAGTCTTGGTATCGCATGGCACGTCCCAAGGTCGCAACGTCGCTGGCGCTCACCATTGGTGACCGTGATCTCGCCGCTGATGTCGCTGACGAGGCCTTTGTTCGTGTCTTGCAGCGGTGGAACCGGGTGTCCGATTTCGAACATCTCACGGCATACGTCTACCGGGTGGCATTCAACCTGGCCCGTCGCCGGCTACGCCGACGTGCTGTCGCCGACCGACTGTTACCGCTTGTCGCCAGAGCCGAGCGGGATGCACCGACTGATGAGCTTTGGATGGTTGTTTCCGGGCTGTCCGAGCGGCGACGCACCGCGGTGGTATTGCGCCACGTCGCTCAGTTGTCCGAACCGGAGATCGCCGAGGCGATGGGAGTTACCCGTGGAACGGTCTCGCGGAGTCTTAGGGCTGCCTACGACCAGCTACGGCCCGACACCGAGGCCAGCAACTGCAACTTGGCAGTTGCGTTGACCAAGGAGGTTCATGATGATCGCGCCTGAGAAACTCGACATGTTGGCAACCCTGGCCCTTGAGGACGTGCCTCCGGCCCGGCTGTCGCTGGCCGACATCACCCATCGGGCTGAGACACGTCGGCGACGTGGTGTGGTCTTTCGTGTGACGGCCGGCTTGGCTGCGGCCGTAGTGATCGCTGCGGTTGGCTGGGCGTTGCAGGACAGCAATGTTGAGCACATTCAGGTCGCAGCGCTTCAGCAGGCTGACAGCAACGGCATCCTGCTCGATGACGTCGGAATCTGGCCGTCCGGTGAGGGAGCCCCGAGCCCTGCGGCTCTCGCTGAAGATTTCGCCGCCGGCGTGCTGGGCTGGCAGGACGCGATCGTGACAACCGATCCGTCCCGCAGTGGTGATCCCACCTGGGTGACCATTCAAGACCCCGGTTCGGGTATCCAGCTACGGGCGCTGTCGGTCCCTACTGTCGACACCGACCACTGGAGCTTCATACAGATCGGATCGGGGCTAACCCTCGGACCCGGCGACACAGGTCTTCGCGTCGGGGTCGGTGCGTCGCCGCCGGAAGTCGACCGGATCGTGGCCTATGCCTCCACCAACACCAGCACCAGATCCTTCCAAGGACCTGTTGACAACACCACCACCTCCATCGAACTCACCGGCATTGGCGACCGCAACGAACTGCGCTCGATCCTCGTCCTGTACAAGAGCGCCAATGGATATGTTCTCAACGCCGTGGGGGCCGTCATTGCCATCCACCCGACAACCACCATCCCCAACCGGCAACCCTGAGCCAGACCCGACATGTGATACCGCCAATAGGATCTCGAGATTGTCAACGTTGCGCATGTCGCGGGTGTTGCAGGTGACGCCGTTCGGTGTTTCGCCAGTTGCGCAAAGCGCACCTGGCAAGTCTGTGCCACTCATGTCAACGCTTTCTGGTGCAGTCGGGGCGGTGTCCGAAAGTGAGCTGTACGGGGCGAGCGGCGGCGGCTCCGGTGTCGTCGTCGGCGGGTGGTGTGGTCATGGATATCTAGCCGGGTCGGGAACGAGACCGGACGTCTCGTACCCTCAAAAGGCGCGCCGAACGGTCGAAACGCCACTCGGCGCCTTGTCTGCCGATCTCGTCGTCGCCGATGTACGGAGAACCGAGATGGCGCGCGACGTAGAGTCGCCAAGGCTGCCGCCCAGCGGACCGACATTCGTGATTTCGCCAGCCCCACTGCACCAAACCCTGCACCGACTACTGCACCATCGGGACGATCCGGCTGGTCAGGGGTCCAGTACAT
>CAZIEQ010000355.1:0-1900 GCA_964538725.1 uncultured Acidimicrobiia bacterium
ACTGGATGGCAACGGCATGGCAACTGCTATCAGCAGAACAGGGGCCGTGTCCAGACCCGGTCATCAGCCGGAGATTGGAGTCCCGGCGTAACGGTGCAGGAATGCGGCGGCTTGTCCTCTGGTGGTCAGCGCGTCGGGAGAGAACGTGGTGGCCGATGTGCCACGGGTGATACCGGTATTTAGCGCCCATGTGATGGCGTCGGCACTCCAGCCGTCGGGATCCACATCATCAAAGTGGTTTGGGCCCGGGACGGGGACCGGACGGCCGCTCATCCGCCACAGGAATGTGACGAATTCGGCCCGGGTGGTGGGCTCGAGTGGCATGAACTCGCTGGCGGTGACCCCGGTCGTGATCGAGTTGCTGGTCATCCACTCGACTGGTGTCGTGTAGAACGCGTTGGGGGGCACGTCGTCGAATTGAGCGGTAGTCGACGACGGCGACGGCGACCCTGATTGTCGCCACATCATGGTGGCTGCCTGAGCTCGGGTTAGGTCGTCGTCGGTGCAGTATCGATTGATGTTGCATCCGACGGTGATGCCAGAAGACTGCATCCACTCGATATCGGGTTCGAACCCGGAGCCGATCGTGTCGCAAAACGAGTGCCCAACGGCGGGGTCGAAGGCGCCGCAGATGATGTTGACGGCACCGACCCATACGAACTCCCACGGCTCTGGCACCGGACCAACCAGCACCGAGCCCTCGGGATAGCTGGGTAGCCACCCGTAGGCCTTGGCGTTGGCGAAATTGTTCTCGGAAAGCCATACGTAGGCGGGGCTGTCACGGAAGCTGAATCCCGAAAATCCGCCAGATTTCATGTCGATGGTGTATCCGGTGTGGTGTTTGGAGTAGCCGGGTGCTGCGACCGTGCGCAATGCGTTGTCGATCGCGGCATCGCTGCGATTCCCGAGACGACTCCTGAGGAACCCTGCTTGGGTATCGGGCCTGCGATACGCCGATGTAATCGAGATGGTGATGCCGGCTGCCGCTGCAGCGTCGCGCAATCCTGCCCAGCCAACAGCCGCTTCGGGCTGAAGGAGATGCGGACCGACTGCAACGAGCGGTCGGCTGGGGTTTGGGCGCCGCCTGTATCCGCGGGCCTCCGCGATGGAACGGATTCTTTGGTCGAGATCCGGCGAACCGGTGATGGAGGGCGGAGGGCCGATCGGGGTCAAGCCCGGCAATACAGCTAGCTCAAACGCGGCTTCGTACTGCGCTGCCGTGTGGTTCGTGGTCTGCACGGCGTCGTCGACCTGGCTGGCCGACGCCGTCGTTGGGGCGAGGACGGAGGCCAGCACGGCCAATGTCCAAAGCAGCGGTGCTAATCGTCGCATCCGTGGGAGGCTATCCGAAGCGGGGTGTGCGACTCAGTTGACCGTGAAGCGCCAGTCGATCGTCTGGGTGGAACCGGGCCTGGAGGTCTCCTCGAAGGTGGCGATCGCGCAGTTGTCGTCGGCCGATAAAGCGGCGATCGGCTTGCCCGAGCCGGGCACATATATGTAGCGGTTGACGCCGTCGAGCAAGTTGACGGAGCCGATCACCTCGACTCCTGCAGTGCAACCCGGGTTGGGTGAAATGACGAGCGACAGCAGGCGGTATTCGGGCGCGAGATCGATTCCGACGGATGCCTGTTGCAATACCTCGTCGCCACGATTCGGCACCAAGAAGTCGATGGCCGGATTTCGCGACACCGAGATGTCGTCGGTGGTGCCCCCGCCGATGAATCCGACGATCACGAACATCGATATGCCCGCCACGAGCAGGAGTGTGAAGATGACTCTGCTCTTGGTCGGCACGGTTCGGAGTGTATGCACTATCGGAGAGCCACCGACGGCGTGTCGGGGAGGGGTACGTTGGTGGTAATGACCATCGCAGACCTCGACGGCGACATCGGCCGTGTTC
>CAZIEQ010000356.1:0-1882 GCA_964538725.1 uncultured Acidimicrobiia bacterium
CCAACTTCATCGTCGCCGCCGACGAAGCACGGGCCGACGACGTGTGGCGCCTGGTGTGGGCGGTACGCCGTCGTGTCGCGGAAACGCTCGGTGTCGTTCTCGAACCCGAGCTGCGGTTCTTCGGGGAGTTCGAACCCTGCGCCGACAGGGAGGCGGTGTGACCGCTGCCCGGACCGGAATCACAGGCCGGCATTCAGGCCGCGAGCAGTCTGCACGAGGTTTCGTCCCCTGGGTGATTCTGGCTCTGACCGCAGCAGCAGTGTCTGCCGGTGGCTACTGGCTGGTGAACTCACCGGCCCTCGACGTCGACGTCATAGAGGTGTACGGAGCTCAACGAACCGACCCGGGTCCCCTTCTGGAAGTCAACGGGCTGCGGGAAGGCACCGGGCTGGTGTGGGTGAAGGCCGGCACGATCGAAGCCGCTCTCGAGGCCGACCCGTGGGTGGCGCATGCCGATGTGCGGGTCGTCTATCCCGACACCGTGGAGGTCAGCATCACCGAGTACCGTGCAACCGCCTGGGTTGGTTCGGGAACGCGATGGATCCTCGTGTCACCCCAGGGCACGGTGCTGGAGTCTGCGGACGCACCCCGAACGGGCCTGCCCCGCGTCGACATGCCGGCGCTGCATCTGCAGCCGGGGGACACGGTGACCGATGGTACGGCTCTTGCGGCCGTCGGGTTTCTCACCGGACTTACGCTGCCTGCTGTCATGTGGACCGATGGAGCGGGGCTGTGGGCGGAGGTGGCGGGCACCGTCGTCAAACTGGGCCGACCGGAACGCATGGCGGAGAAAGCCGCCATCGTCGCCGCGCTACTCACCGAGCCGAAGGGCGACGTCGTCCTCGACCTCACCGCACCCGACCGTCCTGCGATCCGTCCATCCGTCGCCGCGGACCTTCAACCACTGGTCGAAGGTGGTGGTGATACACCTTAGATTCCGAGTGCAGGGCTATTCTTGTGTGGCGACGCTTTGGCGTTGCCTTCGAGGAGGAAGTGCATCATGCCCGACAGGCGGAGCCCCCACAGCTATCTGGCCGTGATAAAGGTCGTCGGTGTTGGTGGGGGTGGCGTCAACGCGATCAACCGCATGATCGAAGATGGGCTGCGTGGTGTGGAGTTCATCGCGATCAACACCGATGCGCAGGCTCTCCTCATGTCCGACGCCGACGTGAAGCTGGACATCGGACGTGATGTGACCCGCGGGCTCGGCGCCGGTGCCGACCCCGAGATCGGCGTCAAGGCCGCCGAAGATCATCGTGAGGAGATCGCAGATGCCCTCTCGGGAGCGGACATGGTTTTCATTACCGCAGGGGAAGGCGGCGGCACGGGTACAGGCGCCGCTCCCGCAGTGGCGGCCATCGCCAAGAGCATGAGTGCCCTCACTGTTGGTGTCGTGACGAGGCCCTTCGGCTTCGAAGGCCGCCGTCGGGAGCGGCAAGCGGAAATGGGAATCGAGAATCTCAAGGCGGAGGTCGATACCCTCATCGTCATTCCCAACCAGCGGCTGCTCGAAGTGTCGGAGCCGCGGACTTCCATGCTGGAGGCTTTTCGCATGGCCGACGATGTCCTCTCCTCGGGCGTTAGCGGCATCACCGACCTGATCACCACACCGGGGCTGATCAACGTCGACTTCGCCGACGTGCGTGCAGTGATGCATGAGGCCGGTTCGGCGGTCATGGGCATCGGTAGCGCATCCGGCGACGACCGCGGCACCCAGGCGGCGGAGAGAGCTGTTTCCAGCCCGCTGCTGGAGGCTTCCGTCGAAGGTGCGTCGGGGATCCTGCTGTCCGTCGCCGGACCGTCGGGCCTCACCCTGCACGAGGACTCCGATGCCGCCACCCGGGTGACGGGGAACCATTCGGACGCGGCCACCGTCATCTTT
>CAZIEQ010000357.1:0-1876 GCA_964538725.1 uncultured Acidimicrobiia bacterium
GTTTCCGCATGTATTCCTGGGGGTGCCTTCCTGTTAGTGGGGGGTGGCCGCGTAGCGTGGCCTCGGGAGGAGTCCCGGCCGTGACGTATTTCCGCTGAGCTTCGGGCTCGTTGACCTGATCGTTGCCGGGGCTCGTTTCCGAGCAGACTCGGTTGAGGAAATTGGTGGGATCTTTCGGCCTGGCTGTGGGTCCGGTGCACCGTATGAATCACATGGCTGGGTGGGCTACGTAGTCCGCTCTGTGGTGTCGGGTGGGGTCGGGGACAGCCTCGGTGCTGGTGGTCGAGCGCGAGCGAAGGGTTCTCCCTCACGTCAACCATTTGTAGACCCGTCCGGCTGTGAAGATGAATTGAACAGCCTCGAGGCCGGTCGGGTTTACCTGATTTGAAAGGGAGAACCCCTCCATGAAAGTGAACACAAAATCCCCGGTCGTGTCGATCGGGATCGACGCTGCGGTTGTCGCAGCCCATCAGATCGCCGTGCGCGGTCAGGTTCGAGAAGATTTCAGGACGCCGTCGACTTTGGCCGGGTTGACGAAACTGACCGAACGGCTCGAACCCTACGCCGGGTCGCTGGTGGTCGCTGAACCCACATCGGGGACGTGGTTGCCGTTGGCTCACGCCGTGACCAAGGCGGGCTGTGAGATCGGTTTCGTTGCCAACCGGGACTCCGCTCGGCTACGAAAGGCGATCACGGGTGCGTCCAAAACTGATCTGATCGACGCCGACATGTTGGCGCATTGCTCTGAGGTGCTCGGAGTTGGCCCGGCCGCGATCCCGCCACCGGGCCAGATCGGGTTACGCCGGGCGATCCGGCGCCGTCATGTCTGCACTGTCGACGCTCACCGGGTCGAGTGCCGGCTGTGGGCGTTGGCCGCGTGGGCGTTCCCGGACCTGTGGCGGGCCACCGGAGGCCACACCCTGGCCCAACCGCTACTGGCCCGCTGGCCTGACCTGAAGCGGCTCAGTCGTGCCCGGCTCGCTTCGATCACTGGCATCGTTGCTGCTCACAGCCGCGACAGCCACCCCGAACAGCGAGCCGGACGGATCCGCGATGCCGCCACCGGCTGGGCCACGTTTTGGACTCAGCGTCTCGATCTTGACGGCCTCGGCTGGGAACTCACCGAGATGCTCGACGACATCCACGCTGCCGACATGCGTCATCAACGAGCAACCGACCAGGCACTCGAGCTATGGCAACAACACTGGCCCGACGACGTGTTGACATCGATCCCCGGGCTCGGCCCGATATGTGCAGCAACCATCCGCGGATGGTGGGGTGACGCCACCCACCTCCCCACGGCCAAAGCAGCCACCGCGCATGCCGGACTGAACCCCTCAATGTGGGCTTCCGGGCTCACCGAAGCCCCATCGAGACGGATCACCAAACAAGGACCAGCCGAGCTACGCCTCGCTCTCTACCAGGCCGCGAACGTCGCCCGACGCCGAGACCCCCAACTCGCCGTGCACTACCGACGGCTCATGGTCGAACGAGGCCACAACCACATTTCAGCCAACACTGCTGTCGCCCGCAAACTTGCATGTCGGGCCTGGGCCATCGCCACCACCGGCCGACCCTACGAACCCCGCGACCTCGACGGCAACCCGCTCAGCCTCACCGACGCCGCCGCCCTCGCAGCCGAGTACGCCGTCCCCGACGACGTTCGCTCACGCACCCGCGGACACACACGCCGAGGACGACTCAACCCGATCTGACCCAAACCCAGACAACCAGCGCTCGACCACCCCAGCGGCGGACACCCGCCCCCATCAACGCGCCCACACACCGTGAACACAAACCCCTTGACAACCGTTAGGAAATCAGGTCAGAGGGGGTGGAGCGGATGGTGCGGGGATTCGGTCCTGTGCGCTGTTTC
>CAZIEQ010000358.1:0-1866 GCA_964538725.1 uncultured Acidimicrobiia bacterium
TGTCGGCGGCCATGAGATTCTGAACGTAGGCGGACACGGAACTGCGCGGTGGTGGCCATCGGAATTGCGCGTTGGTGGCCAACAAAAGCGCGCGGTTGTGTTCGTTCCTGCCTGGGGTCCGCCTGTGGTGGGTGTCCCTCCCGGTCAAATCGTCGGTGACGAAACCGTTGACGGCTTGAGCCGGGAGGAACTACGTGAAGGATGGCAAAGAAGTGACAGAAATTTTGGAATCGTTTGATTTGACAGGCTCGTTGAGAGCGGCTGGGGAACTGGCGGGGTGTTCGCCGAACACGGTCGCTGAGTGGGTTGCTAGACGCGAACGGGGAGAGCTCGGCGGGTTGGTGGCCCCGGCTTGTCGGGGGCGGATGATCGACCCGTTCATGGGAAAGATTGAGGAATGGGTTGAGCATTCGAAGGCCAAGATCCGCGCCGATGTGTGTCATGAGAAACTCGTGGCGCTGGGGTTTGAGGGTTCGGCGCGCACTGTTCGCCGGGCGGTCGCGGAGGTGAAGGGGTCGTGGCGGTCGGGCCGGCGGCGGGTGTATCGGCCCTGGATTGTCGAGCCGGGCATGTGGGCTCAGTGGGATTGGGGCCAAGGACCGGTAATCGACGGGCGGGTCGTGAATCTGTTTTGTGCGTGGTTGGCGTGGTGTCGGCATCGGGTGGTGATCCCGACCTGGGACCGGACGTTGCCGACGGTGATCGCATGTTTGGACTCCTCGATGCGGGCGTGGGGCGGCGCGCCGACGTATTGGCTGACCGACAACGAAAAGACGGTGACGACCGGTCACATCGCCGGGATCGCTGTGCGGCATCCGTTGATCGTCACAGCGGGCTTGCATTACGGGGTCACGATCGCGACGTGTGTTGTGGCGGATCCAGAAACCAAGGGCGGTTCTGAAGCAACCGTTCGGATCGCGAAAGCTGATCTGGTCCCCACCGGTCACAACCTGCGTCCCCAATACGACACCTGGGCAGAGTTGGTCGACGCGTGCGGGGCGTTCATGGGCAAGGTCAACGGCCGCGAACACCGCGTCACCCGTCGGCTGCCGGCGGAGATGTTGGCCGAGGAACACGCCCGTCTGCATTGCCTGCCCCAGGATCCTTACACCGCGGCGTTCGGGGTGACCCGCAAAGTGTCGTGGTCAGCGACGATCTCGTTTGGTGGTGTGACCTACTCGGTTCCACACACCCTCGCTGATGCCAACGTGTGGGTTCGTGTCGACGGCGACGAAGTCGTCGCCGTGCACGTCTCGGCGGCCGGGCCTGTTGAGGTGGCCCGACATCTGCGTTCCACGCCAGGCAACCCCGCCATCAACGACGCCCATTACCCGCCTCGGCCCGACGGCCCTCTGGCTCGCAAACCGAAACCAACAAACGCGGCCGAGGCCGAGTTCCTCGCGATTGGTGAAGGGGCCCGGATGTGGCTGATCGAAGCCGCCGCCGCGGGCACCTCACGTGTGAGAGTGAAAATGGCCGAAGCAGTCACGTTGGCCAGGCTGCATGGCGACGGGCGCCTCGATTGGGCTCTCGGGCACGCAGCCACATTCTGCCGCTTCGCCGAAGGTGACCTCACATCGATCCTCGCGGCGAACCCGCCCGGGGTTCGCCGAAGCGCCACCGATACCCACTCGCTACAAACCGGCACCTCGGCCTGGGAACAATTCGGTCTCGAAGGCTTCGATGACAACGAGGGCCAAAAATGAGCGCCGCTCCTGTCGACGAAGTCGTCGAACTGTTACGCACTTTGAGACTGCCGCACATGCGCAACGCCGCCCCCGAGTTGTTGGCCACCGCGAAAGCCCAGCGTTGGGAACCCGCAGAAGCAATGAGAGCCCTGCTCGTCGAGGAACTTCAAGGCCGCCA
>CAZIEQ010000359.1:0-1864 GCA_964538725.1 uncultured Acidimicrobiia bacterium
CCGCCCCCCCCGCGCCCCCGGGGCCCCGCCCAATTCTCCCCCCCATACACCCGATACGCCCCGCAGCCCCGGGTCCGACGTCGGCGAGCGGGGGACCCCGGCGCGCCAGCCGCAACAGGGCCCCCAGGCCCTCACCGGCGGTGCCGATGCCCGCACCCGGACCGGGATGACCCCGCAGCAACAGGTTGATGCCGCTGCCGGTCCGCTGCGACTCGACGCGGATCGTCAATGCGAAATACCCCGTCAGGCGGCGGGCGTAGTCGACAAGCACACCGTCGAGGTCGCCGGGGTCGAACTCGGCGAGACCGTAGGCCGCCCAGTGATCCGCCAGCCGCACCGCGTATCCTTCGGAGGCGACTCGCTCCGTTGCAAGGTAATGGGCCACCGCCAGGGCGGGCCGGTCCCATCCTTCGGAGGGGAAGAGCCGATTCAGGATCGCCAACCCCCAAAACGCCTCTCCGGTTGCGAAGCGCCCGTACTGGTCGGGCACCGGGTTTCCTGTGGCCGGATCCCAGAAGGCGGCGATGGCTCCGCTCGGTAGCTGCTGGGAGGCGAGAAACCGTCCCAGCCGTTTCATCAGAGCGTCGTAGCCGTCGTCGGCTGTCACCGCCCGCCGCTGCGCCAGTGCGGCCAGTAGCAGGCTGTTGGCACCCAGACGAACCCGCTGCCCTGGCGGGGCGAGAGCAGACCAGTCTTCCCGATCGACGAGGCGGTCGGTCACGTAGGTCAGCCCCCCGTCGGCAGTGGTCAACGCCTCCACATCGCCATGCCCCGCCGCCTGATACAAGGCGAGGAGCACACCGGCATGTCGGGTCACGTTGTAGGAGTCGTTGATCTCGTCCGTGTTGCGGTGGTAGCCGTATAGGAACCTCCCGTCGTCGCCGAGACCCCGTTTCAGCCAGCCGGCCCCCTCTTGAACCGCGGTGTTGATGGCGCCGGGGGTGACCGCAGGGCAGTTCTCAGGCGGGATGATGGCGATCCGAACCAGGACGCCACCGAGCAGCCAGATGGCGAGATGGGGGAACAGCAGCCGCCGCACCGTGTGCAGCCTAGGACCACGGCTGTGCCCGGCGGTGTGGCGATTACGCAGGCGGCGTCGCCTCCTGATCGAGAAGCCACCTGCGAAACGTGGCGCCTACCCTCGCAAGGTGCGCCGCACCATCCTCGGCCTGATCGCAGCCGCCCTGCTCGCCGGAGGCCTGCTGCTCACGTTCACCGCCGAGGCGGAGACCGACGGCCGTGTCTGGGGTGGCATCCTCCTCCGTTCCGGGGCCGTGCTGGGAGCCGTTTGGCTGGTGTATCCGAAGGCACGCCGGGTATCTCCACCGATGTGGGCCGCCATCACCACCGTGATCGTGGTCCTGGCGGTGCGCCCCCGACTGATCATGTGGGGCTTGGTTCTTGGTGTGGCCGCCGCCATCGCCATCGGACTGGGACGAAGCCGCAGCAGCAGGTGAGGGGACGTGCTCCTATCGTCTCGAGCGCAGATGAAAGGTCGATGATGGAACTGGGTCGGGTAGGGATATGGAGCGGGGAATTGGGTCTGATGCCGGCAGTGGAGATGGGGCGCACGGTCGCCATCATCGAGGAGTTGGGGTATCGCACGATCTGGTATCCCGAGTCGGTTACGAAAGAAGCCTTCTCCCAGGCAGCCACCATCCTCGCCGCGGGCGACCGGATCATCGCCGCCTCCGGCATCGCCAACATCTGGGCGCGGGACGCGACGGCGATGATCAACGGAGCCCGCACACTCGGTGAGGCCTATCCGGACAGGTTCATGCTGGGCATCGGTGTCAGCCACGCCCCAACCGTGGCGGACCGGGGAGCCGACTACCGGCATCCGCTGGACGCGATGCGGCCCTAT
>CAZIEQ010000360.1:0-1829 GCA_964538725.1 uncultured Acidimicrobiia bacterium
CTGACGGCCAAGGTCTTCATCGCCTTCATGGCGATGGGGATGATGCTCATCGGAGTGATGGTCGTCCTCCACTTCGTGGTGGCCGGCAGCTTCGAAGACTGGTCGCCGGATTCCGTGGCCCGCTGGAGCGACGTCCTGGAGGGCTTCCGCCGCCTCGGTGTGGCGCTGTACCTCTTCGGTATCGCATTCGGCCTCGGCAGCATCGTCAACGTGCTGCGGTTCCAGTCGAAGCGGATTCGTCAGGTGGCGCAGGAGGCCGGCCCGGCTTAATCCCCGTCACGGCACATGCAACCGTTACGGGCCGCCCGTCGAGGGCGGCCCGTAACGCGTCGTCGCTGCGACCAGGTGACGCTGCACTCCCCGGCCGGGTTCATTCGGCGTGGTGGAGATCGACTCATAGGTGTAACGTGGCTCCCGCGCTCGGCCCCCTGGTCGAGCTGCAATCGAATCGGAGGGAATGTATGCGAAGATTCAGATGGCTTGCGCTGCTCGGTGCCTTCGTCCTGCTCGCAGCAGCATGCGGCGACGACGACGCCGAATCCACCACCACCACGGCAGGCCAGGCAAGCACGACGGTGACTACGAGTGGAGAGCCCGATCTGGCGGGCACCGAGGTAACGATCTTTGGAGCCTTCACCAGCGTGGAGCAGGACGCGGTCAACTCGGTCATCGATCAGTTCTTCAACCAGCCTACGGGCGCCAAAGCCGTCTACGAGGGTTCGGAGAGTTTCGAGGAGCAGATCAAGATCCGCGTCGAGGGTGGTAACCCGCCCGATATCGCGCTGTACCCGCAGCCCGGCTCAGTGGTGGAACAGGCCGAGGCGGGCAACGCCATCGCTCTGGAGGATCTCGGGTTCGACATCGCGGAGCTCGAGGCGACATTCGGCTCGTACCTGCTCGGGCTCGGTGAGTTCAACGGCAAGCACTACGGGATACCGACCAATGCCAACATCAAGAGCTTGGTCTGGTACAGCATTCCGGCGTTCGACGCCAACGGTCTCACTCCGCCGACCACGTGGGATGAGATGCTGGCCACCAGCGACGCGCTGTTGGCCGCCGGTGTCACCCCGTGGTGTATCGGCACCGGTAGCGGTGATGCCACCGGTTGGACGGCAACGGACTGGATGGAAGACATCATGCTCCGTACCGCCGGAGCCGACGTCTACGACCAGTGGGTGAGCCACGGCATTCCGTTCAACGACCCCGCAGTGTTGCGGGCGGCGAACCTGTTGGGCGACATCGTGTTCCATGAGGGATACGTGCTCGGCGGCGCCGAGTCCATCCCGGACATCGACTTCCGCGATGCCCCGGACCCGTTGGCTGACGGCACCTGCGGCATGCACCGTCAGGCTTCGTTCATCGTCAACTTCTTCCCCGAAGGAACCGTGGTCGGCGAAGACGTGGGGGTGTTCGCATTCCCCGACATCGACCCGGGCGTCAAGGGCGCCCTCATCGCCGGTGAGCTGGGCGCGGTCTTCAGCGACCGTCCCGAGGTGCGGGCGTTCATCAGCGCTTTCATCTCGCCCGAGCTGCAGTGCGCTCAGGGAAGTCAGGAAGGCGTCTCTCGGATCTCCCCGAATGTGAACGTCGGGCCCGACTGCTACGCCGATGATGTGGTGGCCGTTTCGGCCGGAGCCATCGTCGATGCCCTCAAAACCGGAGGGGCCCGTTTCGACGCTTCCGACCTGATGCCTTCGGCAGTGGGTTCGGGATCGTTCTGGACGGGTATGAACGAGTGGATGCGCGGTAAGGACATCGAAGACGTCCTCGCAGATATCGAAGCGAGCTGGCCCGCCTAACGCGGCCGCGACCAGCCATATGTATGGCGA
>CAZIEQ010000361.1:0-1817 GCA_964538725.1 uncultured Acidimicrobiia bacterium
ATCGCTGGCGTCGAGCTCGCGGGCGTGGAGCGTCTCGTCGGGTGAGCCCGGGAGCTGCACCCGTGCCGCAGCCGCCGACCCCGGTGTCGGGGAGCGTTCCACGATGATGGCGTTGGCGACTCCGACACCGGGGTCCATCCCCAGTTCGGCGGCCAGTTCAGCCGGGGTGTAGCTGACGGTCCACGAAGCGTTCCCGTTGTTCACCGCCGGGTCGAGGCTCCAATGGTCATCGACACCGCGCAGATAGGGGACCGGGGACCCGCCGAGGCTCTCCTCGTTGTTCTCGGTCCAGCCACCCGACGACGACGAGTAGAAGGCTTCGATGGGAACCAGGTTTCCGTCGGCGTCGACCTCCTGGGGGTGGGTCCACACTTCCATGGCGGTGTCGTTAACGGCGGTGATCCACGGATCCAGGCCGTGGCCGAACCCCACATAGCGTTGGTCGAGTGTGCTGTCGTACACCTGGCACCAGCACCACGGCCTGCCTGCCGGGTCGCCCCGGTCCACTGCACGGTGCACCGCGTAGGAGCGTGCCGCCACTGCCTGGGCTTTCAGTGCTTCCAGACCGTCGTTTTCGGGGTCGCCCCAGTAGTAGGGCATCTCGGAGATGCCGAGCACGTAGTCGTCGGCGGCCACCTCGACGACCACGTTGAAAGAAGCGCTGTCGTTGTCGGGGCGGATGTGGAGGGTGCCGCGGGCATACCAGCACGGCTTCTGAGGTGACCCGGCGGCGTTCCAGTCGACATGGGAGCAGGTGGACCAGCCGGTGTTTCCCAGCAGGACGGACCGCACCAGCCGCACCGAGGTCGTCGGCTCGGCTTCCCAGCCGTCCCATTCGACGTCGATGGTGCAGCTTCCCTCCGCCAGTGAGCCGCCGGGGGCGTCGACGGTGCAGCTGTCGGTGCCGGTGGCGGTGACGGTAGCGGCTTCGCTCTTCCCCAGGGCGAGGGTCTCCGAGCCGCGGGTGAACGTGACATCGCCGCCGCTGTTGAGCGACTGGTTGAACAGCTCCACGGCGGTCCGTTCTTGCGCCAAGTTGACCCACAGTGGCCCCGGGTCGGGGACATCGACACCGAGGAATCCCGACGAGGTTTTGTCGCCGTAGTAGTGGGAGAGGATCTGGTCGTATGTCCAACCGTCGGTCTTTGCCATCGAATAGGCGCCGTACTGCATCATCCCCGTCGAGTGGCCCCAACCTCCCCCGGTGAAGACGTAGTCATTGGTGGTGGCGGTGGCGTCGGGCAGGTTGGGCGGGGCGGCCACGATCAAGCCGGCGAGCACGGCCACGGTGCTCAGCCGGCTCAACCATCGAATATGGGGCGGGGATGTGTGCGTCATGGGTCGTCAGCCTCCGCCCGTCACGCCCGGTGGGGACGTTAGCAACGGAGGGTGGTTGCCGGTGGACAGTGGGGTAGTCGGAGGATGACCTTAGGGTCGTGTTTCAGTAAGGCGTGTCACCGGAGCGAGGGGAGGGACGGTGCGGAGGCCGATCATCTTGCTGGCCGGATTCACGCTGGCCGCTGCGGCTCTCCAGCCGGCGGTTGGCGCGCCATTGCCCCCGGGGGGATCTTTTGTCGACGACGACGGCAACATCCACGAGGGCTTCATCGAGGCCATCGCCGCCGCCGGGATCACCGCCGGATGCAACCCTCCCTTCGGGGACCACTTCTGTCCCGGTGTTGATGTGACCCGCGCCCAGATGGCGACGTTCCTCACCCGTGCGTTGGATCTGCCGGCGGCTGCGGAGTCGGTGTTCACCGACGTCGCAGAGTCGGTGCCTTCCGCCCGCATCGAGTCGCTGTGGGAGGCGGTCGTTG
>CAZIEQ010000362.1:0-1810 GCA_964538725.1 uncultured Acidimicrobiia bacterium
CGGCCTTGTGTGCGCACACTGTCGGAAGCTCGGCCGGTACGACGCTGCGGTGTTGGAGCGCTCGGTTCGCTCTGGGTCGTTGTAGGGTCTGCCCGCCGCTCTCAACGGCTCCGGTCTGGTGCGGGTCAACCCCGACGGGACGGTCACGATGTCCATCGGTACCGGCCCTTCGGGCCAGGGCCACGAAACCACCTGGGCTCAGATCGTCAGTGACCGGCTCGGCGTACCCATGGAGCACATCTCTGTGCATCATGGTGACACTGCCGAGTCGCCTGTGGGGATGGGCACGTTCGGCTCCCGCTCGGCGGCGGTGGACGGCTCCGCAACCTACGAGGCTGCCGGCCGGGTACGGGCAAAGGCGGCCAAGATGGCCGCTCATCTGCTTGAAGCTGCGGAGGAGGACGTCGTTTTCGCGGAAGGCGGCGCTCATGTAGCCGGCTCTCCCGACAGCCGGGTGGGATGGGACGAGATCGCCACCCTCGCGTACCAGCCGCACAGGTTGCCCGAAGGGGTGGAGGCGGGCCTGGAGGCGTCGGTTCTCTTCAGTCCGGGCAACGCTACCTGGCCCTTCGGCTCACACCTGGCGGTGGTCGAAGTGGACCCCGACACCGGCAACGTCGAGCTGCTGCGCTATCTGACCGTCGACGACTGTGGCAACGTGATCAACCCGATGATCGTGGCTGGACAGATCCACGGCGGGTTGGTGCAGGGTATCGGCCAGGCGCTCTTCGAGGAGGCCATCTACGACGGTGACGGCAACCTGCTTTCAGGGTCGCTGATGGATTACCCGTTGCCGACGGCGGGGGATGTGCCCTCATTCGAGGTGGGCCGGACCACGACGCCGACGGATGTCAATCCGATGGGTGTCAAAGGTGTCGGCGAGGCCGGAACCATCGGATCTGCGCAGACGATCGTCAACGCGGTCGTCGATGCCTTAGCGCCGTTGGGTGTGAAGCACATCGATATGCCGCTGCGTCCGCAGCGGGTGTGGCAGGCCATCCAGGAAGCGAAGGGGGCGTAGTCATGTATCCACGGGATTTCGAATACCACGCTCCAGGATCGCTGGAGGAGGCGCTGGATGTCCTCGCTGCCAACCCGGGCGCCAAGGTGCTTTCGGGAGGCATGAGCCTCATCCCGATGATGAAACTGCGGCTGTTCTCACCGCCGCTCGTAGTCGACATCGCCAACATCGCTGGGCTCGACGCGATCGAAGACGGGGGTGATCACATTTCCGTCGGGGCGCGGGTACGGCACGCCGACATTGCGGTCAGCGACCTGGTGGCCGAGCGCGCGGTTGCACTCAGCCAGGCAGCCGCCTGGACCGGGGATCCGCAAGTGCGCAACCGGGGAACGCTATGCGGAGCGGTTGCCCACGCCGATGTGGCCGCCGATCAGCCGTGCGCCGTTCTCGCCCTGGGTGCCACCATGGTGGCCGCTTCCAAGGATGGGGTAAGGGAGATCCCGGCGGCGGAGTTCTTCGTCGACGTGCTCACATCGGCACTTCGACCCGACGAGATCCTCACCGAGATCCGCATCCCCAAGAGCGGTTCATCGGCTTATGACAAGCTGGGTCGACGTGGAGGACATTCCGACTACGCGGTTGCCGGAGCGGCCGCATGGGTGGACAAGACCAATGGCAGCGTTACCGCGGCGCGGATCGCTCTCACCGGCGTGTCGACCAGGCCGGTGCTCGCCGACGCAGTCGCCGCCGCTTTGGAGGGGTCGGACGGCGGCGCCGGCGCGGCGGGGGGCGCCTCCGGCCGCGGCCTTGCGCGGGTGGCCCTGGTCGCGGAGCTGCACCGCGACAGCT
>CAZIEQ010000363.1:0-1788 GCA_964538725.1 uncultured Acidimicrobiia bacterium
CCAGGAACCTGAGCTTTCCTGCGGCTGTCCGCACCGTCCCTCGTATATGCTCGCTCGAGCGCGGCTCATGAATGCGCTGAGGTCACATGCGCACGTTGGTGGTCACCCTCCTGGCTGTTTTCCTGGCCGGGTGCGGCTCATCCCAACCGGCCACCGGGGATCACCCGCCGAGTGCCACCTCGACACCTTCGAACGGTCGGGTCCCTGCTCCCGGTGATCCCGTGGTGCCTCACGAAGAGCGTTGGGGCATCTACCACCTCGACCTGACAACCGACGCGGTCGAGCTGCTCTACACCGCCTCGCATGAGATCACGACGGTGCGACCCAGCTTCGCAGGGGACAGGCTCGTATTCTCCCAAAAGGTGGGCGGCGACTCCGACGAGAACCGCGAGATCTTCACCATCCGAACCGACGGTTCGCACCTTCACAGGCTCACCGACAACAACGTCTGGGACCTGTATCCGGCATGGTCTCCCGACGGATCGGAAATCGCCTTCCTGTCGTGGCGAGATGCCGATCTCGACATCTACGTGATGAATGCCGCCGGGGGCGACCCCGCCTTGTTGTTCGATTCTGGTCGCCACGACTCCGACCAGGATTGGGTAGGCAGCCGGATCGCCTTCACCAGTGACAGCCGGATCTGGGTGATGCAAGACGACGGTACCGACGCCCATCAGGTGACCGACCCTCCCCGCGCCGGGGAGCGGGGAGACGCCAACCTCCCCTTCGGGGACTACGACCCGAGGATCAGCCCCGACGGGTCTCGAATAGTCTTCGAACGCTTGGTCGACGACCGATCCCCCCATGGGAACTACGACTTCTTCTCCATTGACGCCGATGGGGCAAACGTTGTCAGACTGACCGCCAACGGCTACTCCCAGGGATTGGCCAATTGGTCTCCGTCCGGCGACCTGCTGGTGTTCGTCGTCGGCGCCATCGGCGACGTCGGGCAGTTCGACATCTACCTGATGCAAAGCGACGGAACCGAGAGTCGCAACGTCACTCCCGACTACTTCCCATCCGAGTTCCTCTGCCATGAGGCGATCTTTGCCGGGAGCGACACGTCGCTCTTCTTCGTCGGCGAATGGTGGGCGGACAACTGATCCGATGTGATCCCGCTGGGCACCGGCGATCCCATATGGGGATGCCGTCGTTGATCGGAGCTGGGGGTCTGGTTTCTGTCTCTGGTGTGCTGTATTGTCGAACGTATGTTCGATGAAACGCATGGACGGCTGGAGGCCATCCCCCGCGGGTTGGACGAGATGACTCCGGGGCCTGTTCTGGCCGCGTTTCTGTCGTCGATCGATGTCGGTGAGGTATCGGGGTATGACCGAATTGTGGTGTTGCGAGCCCACTCTCGGATGATGTCGCACTATGCGGCCCGGGTCTATGAGGACATGGCCGCCGTGTCCGACTATATGACCGAAGTCGACGACGACCCCGAGGTTGCAGTCGAGTGCGCGGCGGCAGAGATTCGGGTTGCCCTGCACCTCACCCGCCGGGCCGCCGACGTCGAGTTGGACTTTGCCATACAGTTACGGCAGCGCCTCCCCAGGGTGTGGGACAGCCTGGCTGCGGGTGATATCGATCTACGGCGGGCGAAGACCATCGCCTACGGCACCGAACATCTCCCTGTGAACCTCGCCCGTCGAGTCGTGGATCGCATTATCGACTCTGTGCCCCGGCTGACTACAGGACAGTTGGCGGCTCGGATCCGCAGACTGTGCGTCCAAACCGACCCCACCGACGCTCAGCGGCGTTACGACGAAGCCCTCGCCGACCGGCGGG
>CAZIEQ010000364.1:0-1771 GCA_964538725.1 uncultured Acidimicrobiia bacterium
AGTAGCTCCCCCCCGCGGGGACGGGACCACCACCACCACGCCCCCGCGGGGGGGGGGGCGGGGGGGGGGGGGCCCCGCCGGGGGCGGGGGGGGGGGCCGCCGGGCGGCGAGACTGAGGGGCCGGCGCAGCCGGCGCGCCCGCTGTCGAATCGGTCAATAGGTTTCGAACGCCACGATGGTGCCGTTGGGATCGAGCATGAAGATCGTGTCGCCGGAGTTGTTCCACACCGCCGAGCCGGTGTTGCACCAGTACAGGTCGATGAGCGTGTTGCTGCCGCAACCGGAGTAGACGGTCACCCTTTCGTGGGCCGGCAGGGTGAATCCGGTGGGGAACACGAAGCGGTGCGAGGCGGATTCGTCTTTGAGAGCCCAGCCGGTCATTACCAGCGGTGTAGGTCCCGTGTTGCGCAACCGGACCCACTCCCCATTGAGATTCTGGTTGTCGTTGCCGGGGGCGTCGTACACGTAGGCGTCGATGGCGATGTCGACGCTGATGGTCGTTCCACACGCCCCCGGTGCCCACATGCCGGTCTGTGCCGCCTGAGCTTCGATTTGAGCCGCCTCCAGAACCGCTGCCAGCGAAGTGTCGGGCTCGTAGCGGCGGGCGACGGCGTATCCGGCACGCACCACAGCCTCACCGACCAGCACTTCGCCTACCCAGACGTGGCGCAGCAGCCTGTCGAACCGGTCCCGGTCGGACACGTCCACTGTCAACGTCACCGTCTGCGCCTCGATGAGCGACGCCAGGAACGCGGTTGCCTCGTCGGCGAGACATTCGCCGCCTTCGGGAGCGTTGATGCCGATGAGACGGACAGGCTCCGACCGCCCGTACACCATGGCGCGAAAGGTGTCGCCATCGGTGATCGAGATCACAGCCACAGAACCGGGCGGATCCAAGGTCGCAAGCCGTGTGGATGGTGGTGCCGTGGTGACGCCGCCGGCGGTGGTCGTGGATGAAGGAACGGTGGCGGCGGCGGGTTGCGGCGCCCCGGCCGCTGCGGTGGAGCTGGTAGAGCCCGACGGTGCCGCCGAGGCGACCGTCGTTGTTGAGGTGTCCACGGTCGTGGTTACGGTCGGGTCGGTTCGCGGTGTGGTCGAAGCCGGCGCCGACGCAGACGAACAGGCTCCGCCCAGGACCAGCACGGCGACGCTGAGCGCCGCCAGACCCCAACACCGCCACCCGGAACGCAAGCTCGTCCTCCTCCCACACCCGGCCCCACCAGGGTAAAGAGCCTGCAGCCTCGTTAGGGCGGCCCGCAAGGGAGGTGGCAGTTTCAGGTGACCACCTGATAAGTTCCTTCCTGGTAGTTCATGGGGTATTGGGGGTACGGAATGGCCGATTCTCTCGTTCGTCGACTCGCGAGTTCGCGAGTTGTCTTATTCGTTTTGGGGATGGTTGTTGGCAGCGCCGTTTTCGTAGGCGTGGCTGCCGCGACCGACAGCGGAGAGACCATTCATGCCTGCGCATCCAGTCGAGGCGCCATCCGGCTGGTCAACTCGGAAGCCGACTGCCGGGGCTTTGAGACTCCCGTTTCGTGGAACGTTACGGGACCTGCGGGTCCGGTCGGCCCGGCAGGCCCTGCCGGCGACGCCGGTCCACCAGGAGATCCAGGTGCTCCCGGCGTTGTGGGTCCGCCCGGCCCTCCGGGACCGGCGGGAGACCCAGCCGGAGGTCTGTTGTGCCCAGGCTGCCTGAACAACGATGTGAGCCATGACACGAACTTCTACTATTTGCCCGGCATCGACTTGAGTCATGCAAACCTGCGCAAAG
>CAZIEQ010000365.1:0-1759 GCA_964538725.1 uncultured Acidimicrobiia bacterium
GTCGACTCCACCAGGCTCGGGGAGCTCGTCGGACACCTCAACCCCGAAGAACAATGGGGCGTTGACGAAGCCCTGCTGACCGTGCTCAACCTCGGATAGATCCGTCCCGCCTCGCACAGCAGGGCGGATTGCCCACCCATTCGTCAATTCACGAGGTGACACGGGCCGATACCAAACGACCCGGCGGAGCGACCTCAGGTACTCTGACCAGCCCAAACGGACACGGCCACACTCTTGGGCACCGATCTTCGGCGAGCCCTAGACCGTGAGCGCAAGCTAGAGTCCTGCCGAGGGCACGATTCGCACCAAACCGCGGGGCTGTGGATTTCGCCGAACAAAACGTCCCCGCGGGGACGTCAGGTCTATAGCGGGTGACGTCCCCGGCATCACCCGCGGTCATGAGAAATGTCTCTGGCGTGATCGCCACGGTGCGGGCCTGAAGGATTTCCGGTCGGCCATCCCGGATCAGTCGGCCTGGCCCCTCAACAGTTTCTCGATCATCGCCACAGGTTCGGCCGGGTCGGTCAGACCGATCAAGACTTCGGAGTCGTCGATCAACAGGATCCGAAGCGCCGGCCCGAGCCGGGTGGAAATGGTAAGTCGTGATCCGCTTCGCTGCCGGTCACTCTTGAATCTCGAACGGCGATCGATCATCGTGGCTGATGCCCTGACGATCTGGTCGAGACGAATGACCAGTAGAGGTCGGCCGCCCCACCTCTTGCGGACCGATAATCCCATCGGCCCGATCGACACCATCGAGCGACTCAGCGCATTGGTGGCCGGAATGACAATAGCGAACGCTGCCGAAGCCACCAGACCGGTCCTCCAGCCGACGATAAGCGACATGGCCACCAGGTAGCCGCCGATACCGAGGGGTACCCGCCACCGTTGATCGGTACGCGTCGGGAGAAGGTTGGTCCAGGTGACAGGTCCATCGATTACCCCATCGGTATCTGCACCTCCGACCCGGTGCTGATCGATGATCGCGACGCCGGACACGTCGAGGGCGAACACGTCGGGCCTGCCTATGAGCCGTGATGCGCCCAACCATCCGAGTCCTGACCCAACGGCTGCGCCGGCGGCCGCGAATACGGCCACCTTCCACTCAGCAGTTTCAGGAGAGAGCCCCGCGCCTGCGGCGACCGCCAACAGCGCGGCCGAGGAAACCGTCATGGGAATTGGGCCGAAGAACTTCCGATCGGAGGGAAGACGGTGAGTCACCGCCCCGAATATCGCCGCAGCAGTACCGAGCGTTGCGACAAACATCACCACTGCCATCACGCCGCTGACAACGACACCACCATCGCTCCTGGCATGATCCGCTGACCGGCTGACAACAGCCAGTGTCAATCCGCTCGTAATCATGATCCCGACGGGCAGAACCACGACCGTCGCCAGAAATCGATACGTCCAACTGGACTCCGCCGATGACGAAAAGGTGATCACGGTCCAAACATATATCGATGGTTGATGACGTGGGTGGTGTGTGGCAGAGAGTGTTTTCGGCCGTCACTGCGGCATTTATCGACTCCCATACGGGCTCGGCGATGAGGCCGCTCTCAATAGTGAATCGAGAGTAGCGATCGAATTCGCTCTTGGCCGACCAATCCAGTGGCTGGAGATCCCAAGCAAGGTTGACGCGGCGTTGCAGGAAACGACTAGGCCACTATTTATGCATTAACAGTTGATATCGCTTGTTAATCAGACGATAGTGAATGTATGCGACTTGCTGCCCCAGCCGTTCTGCCGATCTTTCGCT
>CAZIEQ010000366.1:0-1754 GCA_964538725.1 uncultured Acidimicrobiia bacterium
ACCATCGGCGGCAGCGTGCGCCCCGGAACCGGTGAGGAACATGCCGTTGAAAACGCCCGTCGAGTGGGCGACCAGCAGGGGCCCGCCGATGGCATCGGCTGGTATCCGGGCGCGGATCTCGGTGTCTCCCCAGCCGACTATGTCGAGCTGCCGCCCGGAGAGCGTGACCGTGCCGTAGCCCCTGACCGACCCGAATTCCTCCCCGTGGATGGTGAGGACTTCACCGGCCGCCACCGCGTCGGCCGTGGCCGCCGTGTCGATTACCGGTCGATTGCCGGCGACGACGGGTGCGTCTCCTTGCAGCGCCGCACCAAGGCCGCCGAACCCGGCGGGAACCAGCGACCAATCGGCCTCGAACTTGAACTGGCCTTGGCTGAATTCGTAGGGGAGCACCAGCGGCAGGTAGTTCGCGTTGTAGCCCGGCAGGCTCGAGTCGTTGCCCACGTAGATGTGAACACCGGGAGCGAAGCGGCGCTCCATCTCCGGCTTCTGGATCGGTTCCTCACCCGGAGGACACACGGTCGATCCGGAGTAGCACAGTGGATTGCCCATCGTGCCGGAGCCGAGGAAATATCCGAGGTGGTCGTATACCCCCACCGGGACGCCGGGAATTCCGGCCTTCTCCATGAAGAGAAGGCTGTCGGGATTGGAGTCGACGAAGATGTCGTCGAAGACCCCGCCTTCGATCTCACCGGCCTGAGGCACCAGCGTGTTCAACCCGAAGTCGCGGTCAACCCGGTCGCCACCGGTGACGGTGACGGCGACGGTGTGCGAGTTGGTCGGTGACGGGAAGAAGCCGTCGGGCACGATCACCTTGACGACGTAGTCACCGGGGGCCAGGTCACGGAACTCGTAGTAGCCGGGGAGCGGCCCGACATAGACCCCACCGAACTCGTCGAGAGGAAAGGTGTACGGCTCGCGCCATCCCTGGGCGACGGTGGCCGCGCTGTCGAAGGCGCCGCTGGTC
Organism: uncultured Acidimicrobiia bacterium; assembly: GCA_964538725.1. GTDB lineage: Bacteria > Actinomycetota > Acidimicrobiia > Spongiisociales > JAOTWH01 > CAZIEQ01. The sequence goes on from CAZIEQ010000366.1 coordinate 968, forward strand.
GTGGTGACCGGGGTGACCCCATCCTCTTCATACACCGGAGTCACTCCATCCGATTCGTACAGTTCCACGGTGACGCCGTGCAGTGTTCGCTCCTCGTCGGGGCGGTAGACGCCGTCCGGGCTCCAATTCGGGGCGTGGAGCTCGTCGTTCCACACGAATCCACCGATGTCGCCGGTGTCGGCGGGAATCGGCTCCAGGTAGAAGTCGGCCCGATAGTTGGCGGTATACCACTGGATGTAGCGGTTCATCGCGTTGAACGTCACGGGAACTTCGCTGTAGTTGGGATGGCCGGGATCCTTGCCTCCCGGGTAGAACGTCTCCGTCCTCATCACACCGCGGTAACCGTGTGGCAGTTCAACGTCCGCATATCCGAGAACCTCGATCTCGGGAAGGTTGTCGAAGTTGTAACAAACCGTCTCACCGTTGCGCGTGACGAAGGGCGCAGCCGTAGTCTCGGTCTCCTTGACGGAGCCGCTCTTGAAACGGATGTTGACGTCCAACCCTGTCATGGGATGACCCGTGGAGTCGTCGTATACACACCCTTGGGCCCGGGCGAAGAAACGCGGGACCAGAGGACTCAATGTGATGTCCTGACCGGGTGTCACCCTGACCTGTGCCTGGTTCCACACATAGTCGATCGGAACGTCGGAGAGGAACATCTTGTAGGAGCCGGGGGGAACGTTGACGAAGCTGTACTCCCCGGTCACCGGGTGGGCTTCGGTGGTGGCCACGGGATGAACCGGCACCGTCTCGGCGCTGCTGTAGAGCACGACGAATCCATCGGGTA
>CAZIEQ010000367.1:0-1743 GCA_964538725.1 uncultured Acidimicrobiia bacterium
CTCGCGGATGCGCCGGGTGAGGCTCGTCCCCGCGAACTCCGTGACCAGGAAGGGGCCCTCCTCGCCGCGGCGGTCGACCCATCCCCACTCGAACACCTTTGCCACCGAGGCCGAGCACATGTCGCGCACGAGTGCGCGAGTACACGACAACGCCACAACACAACACAAGCACCACGCGCAAGTCCTCGCTCCGCAACGACACCAACCCCTCACCACCACCCCCTCAGCACCGGCGCCTCAGCTTTCCACGGCCCCGTAGGTGCAGGGCCTCACGATCTCCGATCCGTGAACCGGCTCCATGCGATACAGCTCCCCACCCGTGCTCGGGGGCGGCAACGGCGGCACCGGGTCGAGGCCATCGGGGGCCGCGAGGCCATCGAGGAGGAGCCGGGCGTGGTTCGAGGCCGTGCAGTTGCCGTCGGCGGTCCGGCACCTCCACTCGAGGCGGGGCTGGATGTCCCGCAGCCGCTTCTGGCAGTTCAGCCGCGGCTCCACGTAGCCGCTGTCGACGTCCGGTGCGCCCGTTCCCCCGATCTCCCCGGGCAGCAGCTTTATGCGCCACAGGTACATGCGGCCGCCCATGATCTCGTCGCCCCGATTGGTGCCGGCCGAATAGACGGCCCACAAGGGGTTCGGTTGGTCGAGGCGCTGGGCGAAACATCCAGGCAGGGTACAGTCCCACTCGACGTACAGGGGACCGATGTGCCACACGATGGGCTCGCAAGTCGGGGGGCTGCCCCAGCAGCGGTAGCCCCCCAGGCGGTCCTCGTTGGATTCGAGCCATGTGCCCTCATTGTAGGCGTCTCCGGTGCGCCGAAAGACCACGCGTTGCTCGTAGGCATAGGTGTCCCCCGACTCACCCCATCGGCCCCGGTACAGCCGACGGCTCTCGTCGGTGGCCCAGCGCATGTGCTGCAGCACGCTGCGACCGCGATCCCATTCCGGGTGCATCTCCCGGCCGGCATCGCGGCGCCACCAGGCGTACAACTGGGTAGGGGCCCAGCTCGAGTAGCCTCGCGGCGCATGGTGGGCCAGGGCCCCCCGGACCGTAGCAATTGGTGGGGCCTCGTAGGCCGCGGCGGGGCGAGCGACCGCATTCAGCATCCGCTCCAGCACCCCTGCCTCCCTTGGTCCGTCGCCGCCAGACAGGTATGTCACACTCCCGCCGGCCCGGAACCAGCCGTTGTCGAACAAGACCTGGCTCACCAAGGGTGACGAGGCCAGGGCCCGGAGGTTCTGCCACGGCCCGGTGGCTGTGACTCGCGTGACCGTCTCCACCGGCGGGCACGTGGCGGTGTCCCAGCAGCCGCGAATGGGGGCGAGGTGCTTCATGCGCCGTAGGTGGCTTGCCATGAGGGCCCGGTGGGCGGCGTCCGGCGGGTACCGGGTGGTCACAAGCTCCGCCACCAGGTTCCACTCGGCATGCCAGAATTGAGATTCGAGGCGGGGCACAGGCCCGCCGCGATAGGGTGGCTCGATGGGAAGGGCTTTCGTGTTCGTGGAGCCATCCGGGACCATGTATTCACTAGTGAACCCAGTTGCCTCGAGGCCGTAGGCGACGACCTCCCCCACGGCCGCGGCCAGGACGGTAGGCTGCTTGAACACCACCACCATGGCCCCGGCTGGGCTCGCCGCCAGGGCCGCCCCCGGGAGCTGGTGGCCGCCGGGGGCGGTACGGCGAGCCTTCGTAGCATGTATGGTCGTCACAGCACACGGCGGTAACATTCTCATTTGCCCTTGCCT
>CAZIEQ010000368.1:0-1743 GCA_964538725.1 uncultured Acidimicrobiia bacterium
CCGCCGCCGCCGGAGAGTTCTTCCTCGACGTGGAAGGGGTGCTCGACCGCTACAGGGTGCCTGCGACCGATCCCGGCCTGACAGACCGCGAGAGGGAGTTGCTCGCCTGGCTTGCGGCCGGTGTGAGCACCACCGACGAACTCTCCAACGTATTGTTCATCTCCCACAAGACGGTCAAGAACCATCTGGCCAACATCTACGAGAAAATGGGGGTTTCCGACCGGGCCGCGGCGGCCGTCGAGGCCCTGAAGCTGGGGATAACCCCCGCCAGGAGGGAGTGAGCGGACGGGCCTAATGGGTCGATCGACCTATTCACCTTTTGGGGTGCAGGCCGATAACTTTCTTGCAAGTCCTGGGTTCCCCAGGGACACTGACAATTGGGAGGCCAAATGTTGCGGGTATTCACGGCGCTGCAGAGCCGTTTCCGTGACGACACCGGCGCCACGCTGGTCGAATATGCCCTGCTCCTCGTGCTCATCGCCGTGGTTGCCATTGGCATCATCACCAGTGTCGGTAACAATGTGTCGTCCACATTCGACACCGTCAACGACAGCTTGACCAACGCAACGCCCTGATCACGTGATCAGATCGTCATCGACGGGCGCCCTCTTGGGGGGCGCCCGTCACGCGTCGGGGCGAACCAGCAGGCGGAACCCTTCGTCACGGTGGACAACCGCCCACCCTGCCGCCTCCAATTCCTCACCCAGCTCCTGGCCGGGGCGCAGCAGCGCCTGGGAGATGTCGTAGCGGGCGAAGAGAGGCCGCCAGCCCTCACCGTGGATGGCGTCGACCATCGTGCCGAGGAAACCACCGTACAGCTCCGCCCTGTCGTCCACGAAGACCCGTCGCTGAGGACCGAAGGCGTAGATCAGATAACCCCCGGATGCATCGTCGTGAAAGACGTTCCCCTCCCCCAGCTCGGCGGCGGCGGCCACTGGGAACCGGCGGTCGTCGAGCGCTACCGGCTGCAGCAATACGAATGCTGTAACCACCGCCAACGCCACCGCAACCGCACCTGGCAGCAGTTCGCCTGAACCCCTCCGGCCGAGACGGCCGGCCGGGAGCACCGCAACTGCGTATACCGCCAGCACCATCGCACCGGGGAACACGCTGCGCTGTGCTGTCAAGGTGAAGAGGACAAACGGAACGAGGAGTATCAGATCGCGCCTGTCGAGAACATCACGGGCCAGGCCGGCGACCACCATCGCGATGATGACCACCAGCGGCCAGTTGGCCCTTCCCAACAACACCGGAGGCGCCCACTCGGAGAGGTGCTGCAAGCCTTCGCGGGCGGCGGCGAACTGCCACAGGGTCTGCCAGACGCCGACTCCGTGAGCCGTGAGGGTGACGGCCACCAAAGACGCGACCAGATGTGCGCCGAGGAGGCGGTGGCTCCGCCGGCGCACCATCTCCAAGGTGATGAGTGCCAAACCGACGACGAACGAGCCGTGGAATCCCGCCCACAGCCACATGAGCAGCGGCAGTGCCCATCCCAGCCGCTGGGGGGACTGCAACGCCAGCATCACCAGCGCCAGCAGCAGATACGAGACGACCACCGGGCGGGGTACCAGAGCCGCATAGCCGAGCCACATGAGCATGGCCAGCACTGCCGCCGTCTGCAGCGGTCCGGCACTGCGACGTTTCAGAACGAGGGCCATCACGGCGAGAGTGGCGGCGTCCCCGGGGTCGGGCGCTAAGGGAACCCCAAGCGGGGCGGCACAGGGCCGTCCCCGCGCACCCTGC
>CAZIEQ010000369.1:0-1685 GCA_964538725.1 uncultured Acidimicrobiia bacterium
CCCCGGTCCGCCTCCTCTCCTGTCGCCCCATGCCGGGAGGAGCGGGGAACGCCAGGGGGGGAGACACCCCCCCAACACCGGCCCCCCCCACTACGACGGCCGCCACGGTCGCGTTCCCACCCGCAGCGACATCCGATCTCGGCGGCGTGCTCATCGGCGCCGGCGAAGCAGTCCAGATAAGGACGCTGCAGGCGATCAGCGGACCGGTCGAGTTCCTCGGCACCGACCAGAATCGCGGCACGCAGCTGGCCCTGGAGGACTTCGGCCAGATACACGGCCACGACGTCGACCTGGGCACTTTCGAGGACGACCTCTGCAACGCGGAGGGCGGCACCGCCGGGGCGCAGGCCATCGTGGCTCAGGAAGGCGTGCTGGTCACCATCGGCACTACATGTTCGGGTGCCGGGGTCCCGGCCAGCCAGATCTTCTCGGAGGCGGGTGAAGTGCTCATCTCCGGTTCGAACACTTCGCCGGCGCTGACGTCCGACCTGCAGGGCAACGCCAACGCAGCGTGGAACCCCGGTTACTACCGGACGGCACACAACGACCTGTTCCAGGGCGCCCTGGCTGCCCGGTTCGCCTTCGAGGTGCTGGGGGCCACAACGGCCGCCGCCATCCACGACGGCGACCCGTACACAGAGGGTCTGGCGTCTGCCTTCTCGAACTCGTTCCAGGAGCTGGGCGGCACGGTGTCGGTGTTCACTGCGGTGAACAAAGGCGACACCGACATGGTTCCGGTCCTGACTGAGGTCGCTGCAGGCGACCCGGACGTGATCTACTTCCCGATCTTCCAACCGGAGGGTGACTTCATCATCCAGCAGATCGGCGGAGTGGCCGGGCTCGAAGACGTGACCCTGTTCGGCGCCGACGGACTGTTCGTCGCCGACTTCCTGGCGCTGCCCGAGTCGGAGGGGATGTACTTCTCCGGTCCTGATCTGCAGTTCACCAACGCCGGTTTCACCGGCGTGTCGTACTCGGATCTGAAGGCACGTTACGAAGCCGAGTTCGGCGAAGCGCCGCTGGCGGCGTTCCACGCCCACACCTACGACGCCACCATGATGGCGCTCAATGCCATCGACAAGGTGGCCGTCGACGGCCCCAACGGAGAGCTGTGGGTCGACCGGCAGGCACTCCGAGACGCGCTCTACGCCACCTCCGGGTTCGCCGGGGTGACGGGGTCGCTCACGTGTGACGAGTTCGGTGACTGCGGGGCGCAGGCCGTCGCAGTGTTCTTCCACACGGACTCTTCGTCGGCCGATCCGCTGGCAGATGCCGCGGTGCTGGCGAAGTCCACCAAAGATGGTGGCTTCGAGGTCCTCAACTAGGACGGGTGTCATCTGACGTGAAGCAAACGACAGCCCGGTCCCACCACAAAGGGGCCGGGCTGTCACTCTGATCAGGGGTTCATGGCGACCGTAGCGGCCACTCTCAAACGTCCCTCCCGCCTTGCGAGCAGCTGGGTGGATGCATTCCTGTGGGCCATCCGCATATTCGCCGTGGTCTTCATCGCATGGGGAATCATCGGCTCGCTGGTGCTCACCGGTCGCGGCGAAGGGCTCAGCGGCGCCGCCTACACGGACCTGGCCATCACCGGGCTCGCCCAGGGCTCGATGTACGGGCTCATCGCCCTCCGCTCTTCGATGGTGTATTGCGTACTTGGGGTGCTCCACCTCGTCCCCGCCACC
>CAZIEQ010000370.1:0-1624 GCA_964538725.1 uncultured Acidimicrobiia bacterium
TTCGGTGCGCAGCACAGGAGAGAGGCGCGCGCCCCCGCGGTGCGTGGGAGCGGCCGACCCCCCCCCTGGGCGGGGAGCCGTAGCGGTTCGAGGCAGTGGTCGGCCAGGGCAGCGGCGGCGGCGCGGCGCCGGCCCCGATCCCACACCTCCCCTTCACCGATGAGCGGCAAGGCGAGATGGGCGAACGGGGCCAGGTCTCCGGACGCCCCCACCGAACCCCGGTCCGGCACCACCGGGAGCAGGTCCAGCCGTAGCAGGTCGAGGAGGCGCTCCACGACGACCGCCCGCACTCCCGAATGGCCTTGGGCGAGGCTGCGTGCACGCAGCAGCAGCATCGCCCGCACCATCACCCTGTCGAGCGGCTCGCCGACTCCGGCCGCATGGCTGCGCAACAGCGCGACCTGCAAGTCGGCGGCCTCACCGGGGGCTATCCGAGTGTTGGCAAGCGCACCGAAGCCGGTGGTGATTCCGTAGACGACGTCGTCTGTGGCCATGACCCGCTCGACGACGCGGCGGGCCGGGTCGAGACGTTCGGCAAGCTGGGGCCCAGGCACGGCTTCGAGCCTTCCTGTGGCAACCTCCACCACTTGGTGAGGTGACAGCGGCGAGCCATCGACTACGACGTGCTCGGTCATGGGTGGTTCCCGGTCACGGCAGATCCCCGTCAGGCGCCGCGATGGGGGCATCCAGCCGCCGCTGCACACCGGAGGCGAATGCCAACAACACCGCAGCGGTGACCTCCACCGTGAGGCCGTCCCGGTCCCGGGAAGGGTCGACCTCCACGAGGTCACACGCCGTCACCGCGGGGTGGGCACCGCACATCCTTGCCGCCGCCAGCAGCTGGCGAGGTGTCATACCGCCGGGGCGGGCACCCGGGCAACCGGGGGCATACACCTTGTCGAGAACATCGATGTCGAAGTCGACGTATATGCGTGCACATGTCCCGGCGAGGTCGGTGAGAGCGGCCTCGGTCACTGCGGCGATGCCTTCGCAGTCCACGGTTTCCATGGTCACCACGCGAATCCCTTGGCTCGCACAGTATCGGCGGTAGTCGAGTGAATTGGCGAAAGTATGGATTCCGATCTGGACGACGTGGTTGCCGGGGAGCCCGTCCTCGATCAAACCCCGAATGGGAGTGCCGTTCGAAGGTCCGTTGTCGAGCACCCGAACGTCGTGGTGAGCGTCGAAGGTGAGCACACCGATCGAGTCCAGCTCGGGCGCCAATCCTGCCACCAATGGCCGGGTGATGGCATTGTCTCCGCCCAGGAAAGCGTGGACCGGGCCCGCGTCGAGCCCCGACGCCAACTCGAAGATTCGGGCCTGTGATTCCTCCACGCCCAGATGGGCAACCTCCCAGTCGCCGGAATCGGCCACAGGGAGGCTGGAGAAGTCGACTCCCCACTCACCGTCAAAGGTGCTGAACCCAGCCAGGGCGCGGCGCACCTCGCCGGGAGTCAGGTGAGCGTCGGAACTGGTGATGGAGGCAACGGCACTGGGAACGCCGACGATGCGCAAAGAAGGGTTGCCAGACGCGGCGCCGAGCCATGTCGCCGCCCGGGGCCCAAGAGGAGACTCGCACGCCATGGTGTGGTAGGGTGGGTGGGGCGCGCACTCGGCCCGGCTT
>CAZIEQ010000371.1:0-1622 GCA_964538725.1 uncultured Acidimicrobiia bacterium
TGGAATTGGCCCCCGGAACATTGTTAATGGATGCGCGGGTGGCGTGCGCGGCTTCCGCGGGGTGGTGGGGAAGCCCGAGGGCTTCCCCTGCCAAGGCGGCGACTACTACTCCCCGATCGTCGGCCGCCACCACCGCGTCCACCGGATGCTCGGCGGCGTACTCCACTATCCGGCCGGCAGACCATTCGGGACGATCGGGGTCGATCGGTATGAAGTCGTCGCCCATGGCCTCCTCCATCGCCTGGCCCGCCTGGGAGGCCACAACCGCCTTGACACGCAACGACCTGGCGGCGTGGAGGAAATCTGCAGCCCGGTAGGTTTCGGCGGGGAGGATGAGGACGACGGTGGACATAGTCCCATGATGCCGCAAAACCACACCGATGGGTAACCGGACCCACGCCCCTATCATCCGCGTTTCCGCAGGAGAACGTCATCGACGACCATGTGATAACGATCGACGACCGGGCCCAGGCGAAGGTCATGGAGATACTCGCCGACGAGGCGGACGCCGCCGACCTTGCCCTGGGCATACGCGTCTCCGGTGTCAACGGCAACCGCTTCACCTATGAGATGTCGATGGTACGGCGCGACGGTTACCACCCCGACGACCATGTCGAGGAACACGGCGCCCTCAGCGTCGTGATACCGCCCGACAGTGTGGACAAGCTGCGCGGAGCGACTTTGGAGCTGTCGCGTGACCTGCTCAACCCGGGGATGGTCCTCAACAACCCCAACACTCCCAGCCCGGCGATGGCTCCCTCGGGACCCCCGCCCGACGTGTCGGGCCCGGTGGCACAGAGGGTGCAACAGGTCCTCGACTCCCAGATAAACCCGGCCATTGCATCCCACGGCGGCTTCGCAGAGCTGGTGGCGGTCGAAGAGTCGACAGCCTATCTGAGACTGGGGGGAGGCTGCCAGGGATTGGGCCTGGCGGCGGTCACCCTGTCGCAGGGGATCGAAAAGGCGATCCTGGGAGCGGTGCCCGACATAACCTCGGTCATGGATGTCACCGACCACGCCTCGGGAACAAACCCCTACTACGAGTCGTCGAAGAAGTAGCCGTTCAGCAGTTCTCGTTGGCCCAAGCGTGCATCTCGTTGCTGCCTGGGATGAACTCGGCAGCAGACTTCACAGCTGCCTGCGCCCGGTGCATGGCCAGATTGTCCGCCGCCTGGGAGGAGATCTCCGCAGGCGCCAGCTCTGTCAGTACGGCGGCCCAGGCGACGATCTCGCCGATCGATGCCTCGAACCCGTCGTCGGTGATCGGTACCGCGTCGGCGAGGGCATCGGCGTACTCGCCGGTGAACACCGAACAGAAGGTGGCTCCCGGCGGAGGGGTCACCGCAGCCGGTCCGGACGAGTCACCGCCGCCACAGGCGGCCGCCGCGACGGACAGCGCCAACACACTGATCGGAACGCGCATCTCCTCCCCATTCCTTTCGCCGCGCGAAACTAGCGCGCACCCCGCCCGGGTGGGGACGGCCGGTAACCTGCCGTCCGGTGTACACCGACTGCCACACCCACGTCCTGCCGCCGAAGCGGCTCCCGCAGCCGATGATGAAGAGCCCCACGCCCCCGCACCGCCCCGCGCTGCGCCGCGCCACCCACCCCCATGATGCAGA
>CAZIEQ010000372.1:0-1602 GCA_964538725.1 uncultured Acidimicrobiia bacterium
CCACCGTTGGTCCGGAAGTATCCTGCGATGGTCCGCTGCCCCTCGAGAGTTGTCCATAAGATGTGCAACGCCGACGTACAACCGCGATACGTTCTATGGGCGCATGCCTGCCTCGGCGACATGGACGGAGACGGCTTTGCCGAGATCGTCATACCCCAGGCATCGGGGAACAAGATACACGTGTTCTCATCGGTCGACGGCTCATCCCTACCGGGCTGGCCGCGGTTCATCGGCGAGTTCAATCCGTTTGGCGTGACCGATCTGGCGCTCGGCGACGTGGACGGGGACGGCGACATGGAGCTGATCACGACCGGTTGGGAGCTGCCCTCGGATTCGAAGATCTTCGTCTACCAGCACGATGGCACCCAGCTCGAGGGCTGGCCGCAGACCGTGTCGGTGGCCACCGACACATCCGTCTCCGGGATCGCCGTGGGGGACATCGACTTCGATGGCGACATCGAGATCGCCGCCTGCCTGCACCGCTTCGATAGCGGCTGGCAGCCGGGAGATGTCTTCGTCTTCGAGCACACCGGCGAGATCCGAGAGGGCTGGCCCGCGATTCCGGGGTCGCTCTACGGCTATGTTCGCGATGTGCGCATGGCGGACCTGGACGGCGATGGCTTCTGCGAGATCATCGGTACCCAGGGCCTGTCGCTGGTCGCGATGAATTCGGACGGCACCACACGCTGGGCCGCATACGGCGGGCCGCCCATGTCATCGAGACTGGCCATCGGCGACCTGGACGGTGACGGTACTCTCGACATTGTCACCGGAGGGTACCAGAGCATCGTCGCCTGGAGCGACCTGGAGGGCTCAATCGCTGAGTTTCAGCCCACGGGATCCTGCTTCGATATGAGAGGGTTCAGCATCGCCGATGTCGATGGCGATGGCCTGAGTGAGGTCGCGGCCTACGGCAAGGGGGGCGCGACCGGCGGCAACAACGCGGTCTACCTGCTCTCGGGTGATCTTGTGCCGTGGCCGGGTTTCCCCCTGGAGAGCATCGACAGCTCCTCAGGTGGTGCTCGCCATCACACCCACTTCCTGGACTTCGACGAGGATGGGGATCTCGAGCTGTCCTTCGCGGCCGCGTGGCAGGTACACGTGCTCGACCTGCCACCTCCCACCGGCGGCGGCCCGGTACGGGTGGAATGGAGTGGCTACAACGGCAAGCCGTCGGGATCGGCCTACTACCACGAGGGCGTGGACGTTCCTCGGTTCATTCGCGGCGATGTGAACGGAGACGGCTCCGTGGACATCAGCGACGCGGTGGTGGGTTTGGGATCCCTCTTCCTGGAGCAACCCGTCGGCTGTCTCCGCGCCCTCGACGTCAACGGCGACGACGTGCTGGACATCATCGATCCGCTCCTGCTGCTGACCGAGTCCTTCGGCCTCGGCACCAGTAGCTCGATCCCGCACCCGTACCCCCGTTGCGGCCGGGCCACCGTTGGTCCGGAAGTATCCTGCGATGGTCCGCTGCCCCTCGAGAGTTGTCCGTAAGATGCGCTCGGGCCGGAACGCAATTCCGCCGTCGTTCTCCGCCGCCGATTTCCTGGCCGTCCTGTTCATCCCAGGGTCGTCGCCCCCGCCACCGCCCAGTCCGGG
>CAZIEQ010000373.1:0-1541 GCA_964538725.1 uncultured Acidimicrobiia bacterium
CAGTTGGACACGTCGCCAGGGCACTGGAAGAAGCCGGTATACCAACGACAGCCATCTGTGTCAGGGCGTTCCGCCATTACACCGAGAACATGGGCCTGGCCCGGGCCCTCATCACCCGCCATCCGATGGGAAGGCCGGTGGGCCCTCCCCACGACGAAGGGACCCAGTACCGGACCGTGAAAGCTGCCCTCGAGCTGTTGGAATCCGCCGCCGGGCCGCGGACCATCGCCGAACAGCCGGACCGTTACCACCCCGGCGCCTCCTCGGGGCGGGATGTCTACAAGCCCGATTGAGGTCGGGAAGCGGCTCAGGGCAGGTACACGTCGGCGCCGGTGTTGAATCCCCACCAGGCGAACCAGAACTCGTTGAGGTGCAGCACCGGTGTCAATTGGTTGCCGGCCAGTGGACCGGAGGTGGCGATGCCGAGGATGGTCCAGCGTGACCCGGTTTCAGCATCTTCGAACTCGGAGTCACCTATGGCGCTGAAGGTGAGAGTGCGGTCGGCCACACGCCGCTCGTATGCCACACCCGTCCCGACGGCCTGCCCGTCGACGATGCGCGGGGTGTCCAGATTGTCGGCGGTGTCCGCAGAGCCCCACCACACGGTGATGGCAACACCGGCCACCTCGTCGTCGACGACCCGCTCGGCGGAGATGACGCTGAAGGGGTAAGCCTTGGCGATGCCTTCGACGCGCACCCCGACTACACGTTCCAGGGCCGGCAGCCTGTCGTCGACCGGCCCTGAGTAGTAGCCGTAGTCGCGGTCACGTGAGGTGTATCCGACGTATCCGTTACGGCCATAGTCGAATGGGAACCCGGTGTCCTGGCTGAGAACCTGAGCATCGGGAAAGTTGGATTTGAGATCGCCCCACGAGACGAGGGACACGGGGAGAAACTCGAGGCGGTTTCCGGCCTGCTCCCCGACGATGGCTTCGCCGGTGATCTGCTGCCATAACGACTCGGATCGATCGTCCCACATGATGAGGTCGGAGTTGCGCAGCAGGCCGCTGGTGCCGAGACGGATCACCTGGCCGTCCACTTCACGGCGAAAAGCGACCGCGCTGTTGCACAGCGGGCAGTAGGTGACGGCGAGGGGAACGCCGCCCGCGGTGTCGTTGACGATCTCGTGTGATGTCAGGATCTGCAGTGGGTAGAAGCGGGTGACACCGAACTCCTGGAACAGGACACCCGGCTCGCGGTCTGCGAGCCAGTCATCGGCTGAAGCCACCGACTCCAGCTTGGGGTTGTCGAGGGGAGCAATCAGGTCGCGGGGATTGGCGGCCTGGAGTCCGGGAAGAATCTCATCGAGGTCGACGGTGGCGCGGGTCCAGTCGGTGGCCCACACGGAGGTGAGGTGTGCCAGGTGGCCGGGTACCTCCTGTGGGGGAAGGAGTTCTCCAGGCGCTGTGGTGACTGCAGTGGTGGAGGAGATCACGGTGGCAGCCGGCGCGGCGGCCGGCGGCGCCCCCCCGCCGCCCGGCACGGGGACACCACCGGCAGAGCGACGAGCTGGTCTACCGGATCAAGTAATCGGCGTACAA
>CAZIEQ010000374.1:0-1527 GCA_964538725.1 uncultured Acidimicrobiia bacterium
GAGGCCCGGAGGCCAGACTGCCCATGAGGACCTCGGCGGAGGCACGGCGCCGCGAGGCTGATACGAAGGCGAATCGGAGGGTGGTCTGCCGACTGTTCTCTAGAAGACGGCGTCTTGGACCCACGACGGTGAGCCGTTGGAAGGCGACATTTGGTGGTGAGCCTACGGTGGCGTCGGCGTCATCGCCCCGCCGTCACTACGTAACGCCACACCGCCAGGAAGTGGACGGACGTCGCCGACACCACCAGCACGTGGAACAGCTCGTGATAGGAGAACACCCTTGGCCAGAGTCGTGGCCGGTTCGTAACGAGCAACACCATTCCCACCGTGTACAGAACTCCTCCGATCAGCACCAGCACCATGGCGACGACACCGAGGCGATCCAACAGGGGCCATACGAGGAACAGCCCAAGCCAGCCGAGCGTGGTGGACAGTGCAACTGAGAACCACCGTGGTACGCGGGGTGTGAACGCCTTCTGCAGCACCCCGGCGACCGCTATTGCCCACACGATCAGCAACCCCACCCACCGCAGAGGGGATTCGAGGACGGCGATGGTCACCGGCGTGAATGTAGAAGCGATGAGGATGTAGATCATCGAATGGTCGAGGCGCTGCATGCGCATTTTCCACACCCGGCGCCACGGAATCGAGTGGTACAGCGCCGATGTCGTGTATAGGGCGACGATCCCCATGCCGAATACCAGCGATGCGGTTCTCATCTGCCAGCCGTTCGCTTTGGCCGCGAGCAGCACCGTGCCGATCATCCCCGCCGTGGCGGCGGATCCGTGGAGGAACCCACGGACCGGGTTTTGCATCTTGCCGAGCGTCCATCGTGCCGTCATCGGAGACACACTCTCATCTTGGGAGGTGGGGGCCAGGCGGCTCACCGCAGCGGCCGGCTGTAGAGCTGCTCACGGGTGGTGTCGAAACCGGCAGCTTCGAAGGCGGCACGTAGCCATGCCGTCTCGGGGAGCATGCCCCGCACTGCGCCGAATTCACGTCCTGCACTGGCGTCGATTAGATCCTTGACCAGGTCGGCGGCACTGCTCTCCTCGGTGCTTATCCACGACAGCCACGCCTGGTGCGGGTACTCATCGTCGGTTCCCACGATCACCGCTCCCGCAGAGCCCTCCAGCAGAGTCTTGCTGCCCACCGCCTCCTCCAGATCGACGTCTCGCATGCGACGGCACGTCCACCCGTGTGAGATGAGACCGCGCGCCGCCCGGTATAGATCCGAGTCGGACCATGAGATGAATAGCGCCGGGACGTCGGCCCTGGCGGCTGCCGTCAGCGGTGACCGGCGAGGGTTCCGTCTTCCCCCGTTGCCGGCCGCCACCGGCTTGGTTGTCTGATTGTCCCAGCCGCGGTGGGAACAAACGGGAAAGGCTGGGAGACCGTGGTGGATGAGAGCCAGAACGCCAGGCCGCTGCGCCGCAGAGCCGCGAAGAAGTGGTTCGAGCCCGTGCGAGCTCGCTACGCCAGGCTGAACGTCTCCTGGAACTCGGACCACCTCGGGGCCCAGGTGGT
>CAZIEQ010000375.1:0-1526 GCA_964538725.1 uncultured Acidimicrobiia bacterium
TCAATGAATACGGAGCGTTTCGATGATTCGGCCAGGTCGGTGAAGTAGCCGGATCATCAATGGCATGCAGGGGGTCAGGGGTTCACATCCCCTCAGCTCCACCGCCAGTGGGCAGGCTGGAGGATCGAGAGCGCGTCCCCGTCGGTGGGCTGTGGGCTACATTCGGCTGGTGAAGATTCTCGTCACCGGTGCCACCGGCTACATCGGGGGCAGGCTGGTGCCCAGGCTTCTGGCGCGCGGCTTCCAGGTGCGCTGCATGACCCGCGATCCGGCACGGCTGCGGCTGGACCCGTGGCGTGACCAGGTCGAGGTGGTCGCCGCCGATGCGCTGCTGCCGCAGACATTGGGCAGAGCACTCGAAGGATGTGATGCTGCCTACTACATGATCCATGCGATGGAGGATTCCCGCGGCAGCTTCGCGGAAAGAGATCGACGCGCCGCGGAGCACTTCACCGCCGCTGCCGACGGGGCCGACCTGAGGCGCATCGTCTACCTGGGCGGGCTCGGGACGGACGATGAGGAGCTGTCGAGACACCTGGCCAGTCGGCACGAGGTGGGACAGATCCTCGCTGCGGGCAAGGCTGCGGTAACGGAGCTGCGAGCGGCCGTCATCATCGGATCCGGGTCGGTGTCCTTCGAGATGATCCGTCACCTCACCGAGGTGCTTCCGATAGTGATGCGGCCACGATGGGCGCGCACCCGCTGCCAGCCCATCGCCGTTCGCAACGTCTTGGAGATCCTGGTCTCTGCCGTCGACGATCCTGACCCTGTCGACCGGGTCTACGACATCGGCGGGCCGGACATCCTCACCTATGAAGAGATGATGCGGCTGTACGCGGAGGTCGCCGGCTTGCGGAGACGTCTGGTGATTCCGCTCCCGCTGTTCAGCGCCCGCCTTTCGCCGTTCTTCGTAGGCCTGATCACTCCATTGCCGGTAGCGATCGCCCGTCCCCTCATCGCAAGCCTGATCAATGACGTCGTCGTCAGTCACGACCCACCTCCAGGATTCGATCCGTCCGGCCTGTTCACCTACCGGGAGGCGTTGCGGCGGGCACTGACTCGAACCGCACATGCCGAGGTGGAGACTCGATGGTCCGACGCTTTGACGGATCCGGCGGCCCCACTGCCGGGCGATCCTGTGTGGGCTGGGGCCGCGATGAGGACCGACCTGCGCATCATCTCGTCGGCGGCATCCAAAGACGACCTCTTCTGGGCGGTTACCCGCATAGGCGGAGACGTCGGTTACTACACGATGAACTGGGCGTGGAAGCTGCGCGGCCGCTTCGACAAGCTGATCGGAGGGGTGGGGCTGCGGAGGGGAAGGAGGCACCCCGAGGAGTTGCGGCCAGGGGAGTCTCTCGACTTCTTTCGGGTTGCGGACATCGATCCCAGGGAGCACCGGCTGCTGCTACGTGCCGAGATGAAGGTGCCCGGCACAGCATGGCTCGGGGGGGCGATCGAGGCCGGGGCGCAAGGGGGCCGTCTCGTCTCGCATGGTCTGTGTGCCCCTAGGCGGCTCCGGGCAA
>CAZIEQ010000376.1:0-1524 GCA_964538725.1 uncultured Acidimicrobiia bacterium
GTGGGTCCATCCACCGCGCGCCCACAAACTCACATTCCGATCCGCCCGCCGACGACCCGGGTCGGGGCACGGGACGGCCGGGGGCGCCTCCAACCACCGCCATGGCGTCGGCCAGCGAGTCGACGATCACAGCCCCATCGCCGATGTCGTGGGCCAGCGACGATCCCGGCGGCAGCAGGCATCGCTTCCCCGTCCTGCGAGCGACCACCAGAGCGGCCAGCGAACCGGGAACGGCACGCACTTCGCCGTCAAGGGCCAGCTCACCGACAGCGACGACTTCCTCCACCTCACGCGGCAGCCGTCCAAGAGCAGCCAGCACACCCAAAGCGATCGGCAGGTCGTATGACGACCCGGCTTTGGGAAGGTCGGCGGGGGCCAGATTGATGATGTACTCCAGGCGGGCGAGTCGCTCCCCGGTCACTGTGATGGCGGCCCGCACCCGCTGCCTTGCCTCCCGCACCGCGGTGTCGGGCAGGCCGACGATGGACAGCTTGAGCTTCCCCTGCCGGGTGTGAACTTCCACGCGGACCGGGCGTGGCTCGATACCGACCATGACAGCCGAAGTGACCGCAGCGAACATGCGGACAACGTATGCGATCGCTGCGACGGAAAGAAGCGGCCCGCCTAATCCTCGAATACGGCCGCCCGGTGGCGGCGTCGATCGACGGTGACCCGAAACACGTCGGGGCGCGCATAGTGCCCCGCCGGGTCGAAGTTCTGCCGTTCTGCCGACACGGTGGCAGTGTCGACGTCGGCTACGACCAGCATCTCGACACCCGACACCGGCTCCCGCACCCACGACCCGTCGGGGGCGGCGATGGCCGATCCCCCGTCGTACTCGGGCCAGGCGTCCAACTCGGCGAGTCGGTCATAGAGGGGAAAGTCGGAGCTGATGTCATCTTTCCCGAATACGGTGCCGGCTGCGAGGGACCACACCCGGCCTTCCAAGGCGATGAAACGGGTGATGTCGCTGGTGAGGACGCACCCTCCCGGCCATACGCCGACGTGAAGCTGCTCCCCGTCGGCGTAAAGGGCGTGGCGAGCCTGCGGCATCCAATTCTCCCAGCAGTTGAGACCACCCACCACCAGCCCACCGGCGTTGTGCACCCGCAGCCCGTGACCATCGCCCGCCGCCCACACGAGACGCTCCTCGTACGTCGGCCGCAGCTTGCGGTGTGCTGAGACCACACCGCGGTGGGGGTCGATGGCGAGCAGCGTCGCATAGGCGCTTCCACCGCTGCGTTCCGCAACACCGATGTAGGTGAACAGGCCCAGGTCGGCGGACGCTTCGGTGACCTGCGTCACCTCGGGTCCGTTCAGCTTCACGGCCGATTCCAAGTAGAAGGCATAGGCTGCCTTCTGGTCGGGATCACCGAAGCGGGCGCCACCGGTGGCCCCCAGCCAGAAGGGATACCCGCCGATGAAAGTCTCACCGAAAGCCAGCAGCTCGACGCCGTCGGCAGACGCCCCCTCCATCCCGCCGACACGCATCTTGAGCGTCACCGCAGATCGACGTCGCTGCGG
>CAZIEQ010000377.1:0-1522 GCA_964538725.1 uncultured Acidimicrobiia bacterium
CACCACCAGCGGGCTGAGTTACAAGATCCCCGGTCGCGTCGGAGATTCACCCATCATCGGTGCCGGGCTTTACGTCGATCGCCACGTCGGGGCGGCCGGCAGCACCGGTCGTGGAGAAGCCGTCATCAAGACCTGCGGCGCGCACACCGTGATCGAGGCGATGCGTGGCGGTATGTCACCGACGGCCGCCTGTCTCTACGCGCTCAAACGCATCGTCGATACCACCACCGAGAAACGACTCCGCCGCAAGGATGGTCGCCCCCACTTTGATGTGAAGTACTACGCGCTATCCAAGACGGGAGCCTACGGCGCGGCGGCCATCTGGTCCGGTGCCGAGTTTTCCGTCAACGAAGGCGGCACCAACCGGCACGAACCGTGCGCCTTCCTCTACGAGAAACCGACCAAGCCGTAGAACGACGTCACCGTGTGGCATCACCAATCGGGCTTCGGTTGCACGCGACCCGCATGCGGCTACCATTCTTGGTTTCGGGAACTTGGCTGGAATGACGAGACCTCACGAAAGGAGAACGTTGAGTATGGAGACTAACACCAGAATGACGTGTCTGGCTCTGCGATGTGTGAAGACGATGCCCGCCGTCTTCGTGCTATCGGCGCTGATCGGGTGCGACCCTTGCCTGAACAACCCCTGCGACGACGGCGTTGCATGCAACGGCGTCGAAACTTGCACAGCCAATGGGGGCACTGTTGTGTGCGACAACGGCACACCGATCGAGTGCGCCGCGGGCGAAGTGTGCTTGGAGCCAGTCGGCGTGTGCGAGAACTCCTGTAGCACCTGCGCCAGTGACGCAGACTGCGCCAACGGTTTTAGCTGCACGACAAGCACCTGCGAAACGACGTCCGGAGCCACTGTGGACGGTCTTCGATGCACGATGGACACCACAGCGACAACGAACAACCCGTGTCCTGGCGTTGACGTGGTAGATTGCAGTACCAACCCCGATTGCCCGTGCGACGACGGAGACCAATGCACAGACATAGATGACTGTACGAGCGGCACATGTGAAGGAATACCAATCGAATGCCCCACAGGACAATCCTGCGACCCGGCGACTGGTCAGTGCGTGAGCACAGGACCGGCCACCATGCTCGTAGTCGCAGCGGGCACCTACACGGGGGCTAGCGGTTGCGGCGACGACGACGATCAGGTGACCCTCGTTAACACCGCCGGAACATTGTCGCTAACCGGCTTCACGGGCAACCCCGATCTCATCCTGACCCTTCTTAACGATCTCAAGGCCAGCGCCAACAACGTGGTCGCATTCACGAACCCCGGTCATACACTAACGATCACGCTGGACCCGACAACCGGGCAGATCACCTTTGAGTTGACCGTCGCCGGGCAATGCAGCACGACACTCACAAAGGTGTCTTGCTAGTGCTAGCAGCCACAGGCAGCACACCGGACACAGAAACCGATGCTCAGGAGGGGGACCCCAGCGAAGCGGGAGCGGAGCCCGCCGCCCGCTCCTTCGGCAAGTACGAGCTCCGCGGCGTGCTCGGC